>JAZGAR010000323.1:0-3459 GCA_036475875.1 Thermoplasmata archaeon | reverse complement strand
AGAATCCCGGCTATAATGAGCCCGGTATTGAATAGAATCGAAGAAAGACCGTGTGCGGACCAAACGGGCCGCTCCCCGGGAAAGCCTCCCAGGTCGGAAAGCCAGTTGTCCGTCCAGCTGAACCATGGTGAATACAAAATTGCAAGGCCGATACAGGTAAATGCAATGAGGGGTGACAGTATGCCGCAAATTCCGGCCGTTCTCAGTGATACGAAACTTTTTTGAGTCATCCTTTCATGAGTGAATGAATATAGAGGTCTTTTAACTTTTATGGGAAGAACTGCTTATTTTTCGTCTTCCATCAACCGCTGATATGAATATGTCCAACTACCCTTTCCACCCAATACGTGCCAAATTCCCCGTAAACCTCTTATACAACCAACCTTTTCCCTTCCTCTTACATTTAACGGTGAATCTATGGAAATCTCAGATTTAGCCGACTTAGATATCGCAGAAAAAGCAGCTCTCAAAGGTTTGTGCGATCACTGTCTCGGCAGGCAGTTCGCTAAACTGAGCCACGGCATGAGCAACAAGGAGAGAGGCCTCTTACTAAGACAGACCTTGAAGGAAAAAGATGCCAACCAAAATCAATTCCAGGAAGCTAAAGAGTGCTGGCTCTGCGAAAATCTTTTTGACGAAACAGAAAAATTCTCTGAGCTGGTTGTAAAAAACCTTCAACCTTACGATTACGATACATTCCTTGTAGGTTCCAAAATTGATGCTGAGATAGTAGACAGGGAAGAAAGGCTCTGGGGTGAATTGGGAAATGAGCATTACGAACCGATCAAGGCCGAGATAAACAGAGAGGTAGGAAAGCTCGTCGAGCAAAAGGTAAGAAAAGAAGTGGATTTCGAAAGACCGGATATCGTCGCCGTGATAGACACGAGGTATGATAATGTCGAACTGCAAATCTCCTCCTTATATATCTTCGGGAGATACAGAAAGCTGGCTAGAGGAATACCACAGACGAGATGGGATTGCAAAGCCTGTTGGGGAAAAGGCTGCGACAAATGCAACTACACGGGAAAGATATACCCGACAAGTGTGGAAGAAATAGTGGCCAAAGAGGTCATGGAAGCCACAGACGGAAAAGAACACAGTTTTCACGGCATGGGAAGAGAAGACATCGATGCGAGAATGCTTGGCAACGGAAGACCGTTTGTATTGGAAATAAAAATCCCGATAAGAAGGCATCTCGAAATGAAAGAGCTTGAAAAACGCATCAATTCCTATTCAGAAGGGAAGGTTGAGGTATTTGACCTGCGCCCGTCCACGAAGAAGGAGGTTGTGGCCATAAAAAACGCCAAAGTCCTGAAAACTTACGATGTGGAAGTGGAGTTTGCCAAACACATAAAACATGAAAAACTTAAAGAGGTAGTTCGTGCATTCAAGGATAAGACAATAGAGCAGAAAACTCCGAAAAGGGTTTTGCACAGAAGAGTTGACAAAATTAGACGAAGAATGGTAACAGACATAAAAATCGAGGTTATAGGCAAGAGACAAGCGATATTAACGATCACGGGGGAAAGCGGTATCTACGTGAAGGAGCTGATTCACGGGGATGAAGGAAGAACAAAACCAAGTATCGCTTCCTTCTTGAATACAAAATGTGATGTCAAAAGCCTGGATGTTACGCATATTCACGATGAGAACGGAGGCATAAGGAAATGGTAAGAAGATCTAAAGGCACGCGGTCAAAGACGAGGCAATTGTTGAGAAAGAGGCCGAGACAAAAGGGCCTACCAAATGTCACTAGAGTCCTGCAAACATTCGAAGAAGGAGAGAAGGCAAACGTCATAATCGATCCCAGCGTCCACAAAGGCCAACCCCACAGAAGATTCTATGGTTTGACAGGTACCATCGTGGGAAAACAAGGCAGAGCTTACCTGGTGGAAGTTAACGCAGGAAATAAGAAAAAGACATTGATCGTGTGGCCAGAACATCTGAGAAAGCAGGTGACATGAGGCGATATTGTGGAAGAAAAGGTGAGATACGTATCTTTGGCAGAGGTCAAGAATCTCCTGGAGAAAGAGGCGAAGAAGCGAGAGCTCTCCTACGAGCAAAACCTTGCCTTAGAACATGCCAAGCATTTTGCAAAACTCGGGGTTACCAAAGCGAGGAAGATGGCAGAAGAGTTGATGGGAATAGAGAGGATAACAGAACCTTTTGCGTATAAGATCGTGGATATTCTCCCAATGCACCCAGAAGAAGTGAGAGCGATTTTTGCAAAGGAGAGGTTCATTTTGGAAGAAAAGGAACTCAAGAAGATCATAGAGATTGTGGAAAAATATCAATAAGGGGGCAAGTGCATTGGAGGATTACGCGTTCATCTTAGATTATTTACCACAAGGACGCCCCGATGAGAATAGGTATAAAAGAGGTCCGTTAGCGTACGGTCTAGGCACTTACCAGTTCAAGATCCTTGAATTGAGCCCGAAGCCGGATGTTAAAATTCAGGTAGGCGAGAATGTCTACATTGGGAAGGAGGCTGAGAAGAGGAAGAAGATACTCCATGTAAAGAGGAGAATCGGATATGACGATTTGACACATGCTGCTCAGAGTGAGATGTACCCTACCCTCATGGAGATCATCAAGAGCGATCCAAAAAGGTTCTTAAAGGTCTATAACGAGGCACAGGCCATCACAACGAGACTTCATATGTTGGAGCTGATTCCCGGTCTTGGTAATAAAACCATGTGGGCCATCATCGAAGAGCGGAAAAAGGGTCCTTTTAAAAGTTTTAAGGAATTGGAAGAAAGGGTGGGCGCGCTTCATCATCCCGAGAAACACCTCGCGCAGAGGATAGAACTCGAACTCTCGGATCCTCATCAGAAATATCATATTTTCGTGGCCAGATAAGAAGTCAACCATCATCGAAACATGTGTGTAGTTCAAAATGTCGTTATATTTATATACACACAGAAACATTATTAGTTGCGAAGGGCATTAACTGCAGTACAGGCTAAAATAACAGGCTCAGGTGATTAAAATGGACAAGAAAAAGGCTTTCGCGTTATCGGCAACATCCATACTCGTCATCGCGGCCCTGGTGTTTCTTTTGAGGGGAGATGAAGCAAAACCAGAGCATGAGCCAACCATCGATCTTCCAGATCAATACATGGTTTTGGTTGAGGAACCTCAAACTGAAGAGGACATGACTTTTATTGCGGCGTTGTCTACTTTGGTTGTTCGGGACAATTACAACCCAATGTTCATTCTCCAAAACGGAAGTTTGGATAGGTTTCAGCTCTGGACGATAGAGCATATGAGCATTAAGGATGTTCCGAAGCTTTTATTCACCAACTCAGAGGAAATAGCAGCCGATGTTCAATCCCAGGTTGACAATGTGGAGGTTTACGAGCAGACAAATGATATTCTAAGGGACTTCAAGGGCTTTGATGGTACCATCAGCGTTGGCTCTTATGAGGAGGCTCTATGGGTCGCTCCCCTTGCAAATTT
>JAZGAR010000322.1:0-3010 GCA_036475875.1 Thermoplasmata archaeon | reverse complement strand
CGTCACCTGTATCACCATCTTCTGTAATATCCAGTGTAACTCTTATAGAATTCCCATTGGCAGTTGCAATGCCTGCGGCAGCCGATTGGGTTGGATCATACCCTGCCATTCTGATTTCTCTCTCCATATAATACATAGCCGCTCTTAGGTTCTGCTGCATGGCGACAACCTGTTCCTGGGCAACGTATGATTTTTGGTGTGTGTGGTAAACCGAATAGGTGCCGGCCATGACGATGCCTGATATGCCCATTGCCACCAAAAGTTCGGTCATGGTAAAACCATAATGTGAGATTCTTATTTTAAATTTCATCACTATTTGCCCCTTCCCATTGATGATAGACTGATAAGTTGCTTCAGAACCTACGTCCTTTTCAATCCCCAATTTGCTTGATCTTCCTACTGTGTTATCCGGTAGTTTTCTGCAAAGCTTAGTTCACCGTAGATCTCTTTTCCATCTCTTGTCATCCAAGCAGTTTCAAGACTAATTTCTGCTTTTGTTGATTTGAAATCTTCTTCCAAAGCTTCTTTGCTCAAAACCTGAGTAATATGCATTCCAACCATTTCTTCTTTAGAATATCCTAAGGTCCTGGCCATTGATTCATTCACATGAGCAAAATTTCCATCTTTATCTGGAATATGCATTAAATCACTTGCAGTTTCCATAAAGGTTCGGGACTTTTCTTCAGAGTTCACCCGTTTGAACCGGGCTTCTGATGTTTCCAATTCAGAAATCCGTTGGCGCAGTTTTCTCAGTTCATTTATGAGTTGTTTCTTGGTTTTATCTGCATCTTTCATTTTGTGTATCTCCTTCTCTTAGTCAGTTTCCTATTTCTTAGAGCAAAGGGCGTGCCAGAAGGAAGAACTCAGCTTAACCTTATGAAATAGCTAAAGTTTTCTGTTGGAGTGGTAAGGCAGATGTAAAGGAAATCTTGCAACCAAAGTTGCAGTGGTCTTGGGGTTAATCTTATTAAAATCAGCAATACCGGGGGTTCATTGCAGGTGCAACCAAAGTTGAGGTTTCAACCAAGGTTGCAGGGATTTGAGATAGGGGTTCAGGATTTTGGATTGCGGATTTTGGATTGCGGATTGTTTTCAGATCCAAATCCCAAAATCCAAAATCCAAGAATATTCCTTATAAGGCGATTTCAACGGAATAAAAAGGGGATTAAGTGATGATGGCACATTTTCATTAGCCCAGAATACGTCTTTATCGTGACTTTCGAGTCCTGGTTTCTTAGTTATCGCTTTTTAGGCGTTTGCTCAAGGCCTGATGGGAAATGCCCAGTATTCTGGCAGCAATGGACTGGTTGCCATCCGCCCGTTTCATGGCCTCGGCCACGACCAGCTGCGTTGCTTGCTTTATGGAGGGTAGCTTTGTGGAAAATGTGAGTAGGGCTGTCTGCTCCTCCAGTTCAGCTGGCACAGTGCTGTCCTTCTGTTCCCTGGCAATGTGGGACTTGAACACCTCCAGGGAAAGGATCCTGGCCTTGTGCCTGCTTACAGCGTCAAAAACCATTGTCTGCAATTCTCTTACATTTCCTGGAAAAGAATATGTTCCCAGTAGCTTGAACAATTCCTTGGGCAGAGTGGGCTTTTTCTTGTTTAGGGCGCGTGCCGCCTCACCCAGGAAATGCTCCACCAGAGGGGGAATATCCTCCATACGCTCATGTAGAGGCGGGAGGTGCACATGATGGATTCGGAGCCTAAAGTTGAGATCCTTACGAAATTTACCTACCCTTTGAAGTGCCCAGAGATCCTGATTGGTGGCAGCTACAATACGAACATCGGTTTTCTTGGGCTCATCCTGGCCCAATGGCAGGTACTCTCGCTCCTGGAGGAGCCGCAACAGTTTTACCTGTGAAACAGGGCTCAGATCGCCTATCTCATCCAGAAACAGTGTGCCGCCTGATGCCTTTTCAACCAGTCCGCGGCGGACTTTGTCGGCACCGGTGAAGGCACCCTTGATGTGGCCGAAAAGGGTATCTGAAAATAGGTTATCATCAAGCCCGGCCACATTAATAGCTACAAAGGGATCTTTGAGGCCGCTGAGCGTGTGTATGGATCTGGCGATCAGTTCTTTGCCCACGCCGGTCTCGCCTGTGATGAGTACCGGCAGAGATGTGTGGGCAATAGACTCAATATATAGAAAAATTGCCAGCATTTCCTTGCTGTTGGTGATAATTTCAGCAAAGGCCTCGGGCTTCTTTATCATGTCTTCTATTTCATCTTTGGAATATCCTGTTTTTAGTTCTGCATTTAAACGAGCAATATCTTCGGCATACTTTAAGAGTTGATGATGCAGAAAATCCAACTCTGATTTTCCAGACATCTATATCCCCCTCCTTTTCAGGGTCTAGCCCTTCTTTGATTTCTAAAATTTCAGCTATATCCCCCCAAAAGAGCACCTACTACATCAGGAACAAAATGCTGCCCGCGCTCTAACTCCTTAACCTTTGTCCCAATTCTTCATCCGGAAGTCATTCCTTTTTCACCTTATTTTCCTCACTTTCCGTAGTGCGCGTCGAGCCTCTTGAGCACGTCAAGTGCTTCCAAGGAATTCCAACCTCTGCGAGTGCCAAACGGCATGAATTCCACCCCTGTTACTCTAAACGCACTGCTGCCCGCCCACTGTCCTTGCCACCGTACTCGTGAGCGCAGGTTTAAGGGAATTTCCTTCGGAGCCAGCAATTGTACCATCAATTTCGTGTCTCGGCGGAGTTTTTCCTCGCACACGAAAGCCAGGCCCCCTTTGCTGACATTTAACACAGGGTATGCCTTTGAAAAGCCTTTGGTCAAAATCAGCAGCCCGATTTTTTTATATTTCACTTCCCCTCCAGGTATTTCAAACCGTCGACACCTTCTCTTCTCAACGTTCTGTGCCATTTTGCCCTCTCTCAAAAGACCGTGTTGTCACCCTATTCCGGAGGATCCTTCCGTCTCACCTTAACACCTCATAGCACATAACCGGCTCAGTTTTATTCTTGACGGATAGTTCGCCTTTTTTCTGTAT
>JAZGAR010000321.1:0-3735 GCA_036475875.1 Thermoplasmata archaeon | reverse complement strand
GCACTTTCATATTTCGGGTTGATTTCGATGGCCTTATCATAGGTCTTTAGTGCCTCCTCATGTTTATTCATATGGCTTAAAGCGCTGGCTTTGTTGTACCACGCCACCTCGTATTTCGGATTGACCTCGATTGCCTTATCGTAACATTCGATGGCCTTCTCTGTCTTTCCAATGGCGTCCAAAGCAACACCCTTGTTGTTGTAGGCTATTTCATTATTAGGGTCGATCCCAAGGGCTTTATCAAAATGCCCTATCGCCTCTTCGTACCTGTTGAGATCGCATAATTTGTTTCCTTTGGCCAGCTCGGCGTTTATTTTTGTATTTTCCACGATGCATTCCTCTAAGTAGAGAACTCTACCAATTTAGGTAATTGATGGGCATTCAATAAATAGTTTTCTTCGTAAATCCCTCGAAAGAGAGGATTACAAACCTACCAGGCTAAAACAAACCACGAGCCTTGTTTTCATAATTGCGAAAGTCATCAAAAGATTTAAATACACTCAAATACATAGTGATACTATGTAAGTAGCGGAACAAGGTTGATAGCACTGCTATGCTTCAAAAGGATGTGATAAAATGGGAAAAACTCGAAAAAAGAATGTCTGGCTCTCTGTGATGCTTTGTGTACTCATGCTTTTAGGTACGATCGGTATTACAGGCTCAGTGAGTGGAGAGGAAAAAGAATTGGATATAGATGATTATCTATTTTTAGAGACAGGAACAAGGGAAAAACCCGAGGATGATAACTGGGACCAGGGAGATTTTGTGGCAATAAACATGACCAAGAACGGTGCCCTATCCTGGTTCGGTGTAATCTACGGAACCGAAGAGGATCCCAATGGAATTCTGATTTTCTGTGCCTACATCAGGTTTTTAGGTGCAGCGGAAGTGTACGAAGCAAACGGCAATTTTGTGGGTAGATACCCCATTCCAATAGTTACTGTATTTGGTCAAAAGCTCTTTGTTCTCTTCGAGTACCAGGATGATGGCAGGTTCTATAATACTCCCCTTCCGGGAACATGGGAGGATCGTCCCGAATATGCTGATAATGGCGTTTTTGATTTTGTAAAAAATAACGAGAACCCTGGTCTTTGGGCAATTTCAGATCAGCATGAAACAGTGACAAAGGCTGTGAACCTGCAAAGAGCATGGCAAAGATCAACCGTTGTGGAGACAAGTGATGTGGAAGATACCACGACCAAGTCCTGGGACTTCTCAATATGGGCTGAAGATGTGGATTACGGAATCGAGAACGAGAATGGAGATGTCATACTGGATGATCCCGATAACACATTGGATAAACTCGAGTTTACGTTCCATGTCACTGCAAATGTTGATGAGGTGGACATAACTGGAGTGCCATGGTACGAGGTCACTGTGGACTCCGGAAACCACAAGAACGTAATCGACTCCGAATATAAAACAAGCAAGGACTACACTGGTGTTTCCGTTACTGCAGATTTTAAGTTCGACCATTTAATCGAAGGATGGGATTTTTCAGGTGGAGACGGAATAGTCCTTATCAATCACGGTTTCTTTGCCAATCTGATTCCCGAAAAGGTCGAGGAATGGCTCGGGGAGCAGTTCGTAAAGAATATCGCGGGTTATGGGAACGCAGAATATGAGGCTCTGGATCCGAACCTGGAGGATGTAACAAGTTCCGTCATAAGCAGTGATGGCACAGAGGACACAGATGAGAACGGGGACGGTATCGTCGATGCTAAGGTTGTTCAAAAGGACGTTATAAAATTCAAGGACAACTGGCAGGAAATAGGGGAGTTCACATGGGTTTCCAATGCCGTGGTTGACGGTGAAGATAAAAATGTCATCTACCAGGTTCATGGAGGCCAGCAATTCAATGATACGGATAAGGACGGAAACCAACTTAAAGGATTCATAATACAGGGCGGTTATGTATATCCCGCGGGAAACGACATATACCACGATCCCGCACTTGTGGCAATTGCCCTTCTGTTTGAGGTTGTGGACTACGCTCTGAATCTCCTACCTGGTTACCTTGTGGGCGGACAACTTCTTATTGCTTTAATTGCCGCGGTCATAATAGTGGTTATGGTTAAAACCAGAAAGCGCAGGGGAAAGGCTGACCCCCCACCGCCACAGTACACTGTTCAGGGTCCAAATCCGAATATGTACCAGCAACCACCAATTTCTCCTCCAATGCAACCCCCTGGGTCTTAGGACCCAATCCTCTTTTTATTTTTTATTTCAATCATAACTAAAAAATAGAGTGTAGGGAATACCATTGGTTGGCATGAAGAACATAGGTGAGGAATGGATAAGGGAGCTGAAGAAAGGCTCGATTCAGTTATGTCTATTGTCGGTGATAGGCTCAGACAAGAAATACGGTTTCCAGATCATCAAGGAGCTTAGAGTGCTTTCCTCAGGTTATTACGATCTTAAGGAAGGGACCCTATATCCTGCCCTTCACAGGCTCGAGAAAAGGGGGTACCTTAAAAGCGAATGGGTAACACAGGAAAGCGGTATGCCCAGGAAATATTACTCCCTCACCAAAAAGGGCGTCGGGGCCCTGCAGGAGGCGAAGGGGGAATGGAAGAACATGGTAAAGAGTTGCAATGCAGTCTTGGAGGCAGGGAAATGACCCAAGAGATGGAGAGATATTTGTCTAGGGTGAAACTGAGGATGTTCGGGATGCCGAGAAAGACTAAGAAGGGAATCATTGAGGAGCTTCGGGGTCACATCATCGAGTCCGCTAATGCAATGGGCGGTCCTTCCGCGATTGAGGATGTTGTGAGAGATATGGATCCTCCTCGAAAAATGGCCAAGATGTATAAGCAGATATATGGCTATGGTTTGCTTTTCAAGGTTTTCTTCGTGATAGTGACCATTGTTCTTTCAATCTTGACCGTGCCCGTGTGGGAGGTTGTGAATCCCAATTTCAGCACGACCTTTATCTTCCTTATCCTTATAGTGTTTCTTTTCTTGGTAGGTTCCAAGGCGGGTAAAAGGATGGGGCTGGCTGTGGGAATTTCAGCCTTCTTGACGCGCTTCATTGTGTTGGGTCTGATAGCCGCTGCAGCTGGGGAGCAAGGAATCATCCAAGGCGGAGAGGTGCGTTCGTGTTCTTCTTGTCATCTATACTCCTTGTCCTCATCGCCTACTTGCCTGCCAGGAGCATCGAGAAATGGGGGGAGAAAAAGGCTTGGGACCTCCCTTTGCCCCAACCCTATGAGACTATGAACTGCCCACGATGTGAGGCGGTCATACCAGCCAATTCCAAGTTCTGTCCGGAATGTGGCGGCAGGGTTTATTAGGTTATTGTGTGCCAAATAAACAAAGCTTTTATATCCCTTATCATTAATCTACGAAACATGTCTCTCATGACAGATGCCAAGAAATCCGTAACAGAGGTCATTCGCAAGGTCGCCGAAGCCGAAGGCATCGATGCGGAGAAGCTCAGAAAGAGGATAGCGGAGGGTAGAATTACAATACCCTTCAATCCAATCCATTCTCCAGAACCTTTGGGTGTGGGTGAAGGATTGACTGTCAAGGTCAACGCCAACATCGGCACCTCACCGGATCATGCTGATTTAAAGGAGGAGGTTGAAAAGGCCAAGATGGCCTTGAAATACGGCTCCGATGCGGTGATGGATCTGAGCATCGGCGGTGATCTAAACGAGATAAGAAGAAAGCTCATCGAGGTTGTTGACAAGCCCTTTGGGACCGTGCCTATCTATCAGGCCGGTATCGAGGCGG
>JAZGAR010000320.1:0-8532 GCA_036475875.1 Thermoplasmata archaeon | reverse complement strand
TACACCTACCAGGGCACGACAGAAGATTTTAAAATTTCAAGCGGCTCGTCTGAATGGACCAATCATGATAAAACCCTTACATTCAATCCCGACATGGATTTTCAGGAGGATAAGGAATATACGGTGAGCATAGGTGATACCGCCAAGGATGAAGACGGTATAGCATTTGAAGGCTTTGAATGGTCATTCACAATCAAGGTCAACTCACCACCTGTTTTGGCTGGAGGTGGAGTGTATCCTGAGAAGGGTGATACCTCTGATAGATTCAAGTTCAGCATCGTTTATACGGACGATGATGACGACGAACCAACAAGTATAAAAGTGGTTATCGATGACATGCCAATGAGGATGTTAGAGAGCGATCGCAAAGATGAGACCTTCACGGATGGCAAGACTTACGAATTCGAAATGGAATTGGATGAAGGCGAGCACAAATATTATTTTGAGGTGTCCAATGAAAAGCATGATGTGCGTTTTCCTAAAGGTCAATCAACTAGAACCTTGAAGGTTTCGGCGGTCGAAGAAGAACTCATCTTTGGAATTTTCGAGAAAGAATATGTGAGTATGCCCACAATGATCTGTGGACCTATAGGCATAATACTCTTATTAGCGATAATAATCGGCCTGATATTGATAAGAAGAAGGGGCAGGGCTGGCGAGGAGATGATGTCATTCGAAACATTCGAGGAGGGGGGCGCGCAGCCGATGACTTTCATGCCAACCGGCGAAGAGGAGATAATGTCCTTCACAACCTTCGAGGGACCTCCATCACTGGAAGAGACAGAACCTGTTGTGATTCAATGCCCAGAGTGCCAGCGGCATTTGAGGGTGAGGGCTGTAGTACGACCTTTCATGTTCCCATGCAAGTGCGGGGCCAAGCTCATTTTGAAGTAAAGCCGTTATTATCATTTTCGGATACTTTTTTTACCAAAATTCTTAAACTGTATAACTTCGTTACAGCACCCTCTAAAAGGTTGAGATTTATGAAAAAATCCGAGAATTTCAGCGAATGGTACAACGAAATCACAGAAAAGGCGAATCTCTCAGACAAACGCTATCCGGTCAAGGGAATGAACATTTGGACATCTTATGGCTGGAGGATCATGCTGAACATAGATAAGATCATCAGAGAAGAGATGGAACGCACGAAACATGAAGAGGTCTGCTTCCCGCTGCTCATCTCCGAGGATCAATTTGCCAAGGAAGCGGAGCATATCAAGGGTTTCGGCGAGGATGTGTTTTGGGTGACGCATGCAGGAAAAAATCCATTGGATGTGAGGCTACTATTAAGGCCCACAAGCGAAACAGCCATGTATCCAATTTTTGCTTTGTGGGTTAGATCTCATGCCGATCTGCCCCTAAAAACCTTTCAGATAGTGAATGTGTTCAGATACGAGACGAAGCAAACCCGCGCTTTCATGCGCGTTCGGGAAATCCATTTCTTTGAAGCACACACGTGCCATACCGATTTTGAGGATGCTGAGAGGCAGATTGCGGAGGATCTAGAGATCATGGATACCGTGGCCAAGAAGCTCTGCCTACCCTACTTGAATTTGCGCCGCCCTGACTGGGACAAGTTCGCAGGGGCTTTTTATACAATCGGAGTGGACACGTTGATGCCCTCGGGCAAAACTTTACAGATAGGGGGAGTACATCAGTACAAGGAGAATTTCGCGAAACCGTACAACATCAAATACGAGGATGAAAATGGAGAGCACCAGTATGTTCATCAGACCACATACGGCATGAGCGAGAGGCTCGTGGGTGCTGTTGTGGGTGTACACGGCGATGACTCGGGGCTCGTACTCCCGCCCGAGATTGCACCCTATCAGGTAGTCATCGTGCCCGTCCCTGCTAAGGGCATTCAGGAGATCGTGGCAAAGGAGTGCAAGAAACTGGATGACGAGCTTTTTGCGGCCGGATTCAGGGTACATCTGGACACCCGCGACATTAGACCTGGAAGTAAATATTTTGATTGGGAGATCAAGGGCGTGCCGTTACGCTTGGAGCTGGGAAAAAGGGATTTGGACAAAGGAGTTGTCACTTTTGTCCGGCGTGATATAGGTGAGAAAAAGGAAATCGAAAGGGGTAGTTTAATTTCACAGGTCACCAAAATCCTAACTGCAATTACTGATGATCTTAATAGCGCTGTGCAAAAACTCCTTTTAGAGAACACCACAACGGTCACAAACCTAGAAGAAGCGAGGAATGCATCGGGCATCGTCAAGGTGGGATGGTGTTCTGAGGAGAGCTGCGGTCTAAAGATGGAGGAGAGCATGGAGATGAAGGTACTTGGGACACCTTTTAAGAAGGAAGAATTCAGCGGGCAATGCCTGATATGCGCAAAACCTACGGATATCGTGGTGTATCTGGCAAAAACCTATTGATCTAATTCCTCGATATCTTTTCTTGTGAAAAGGTAAATGCCCACCAGACCAAAACATATTACCGGGACTGAGACCGCGTAAATCCCTATATCTGTCCAGGCATCGTATGACGCTGCCCAATATAAGTATGTGCCAAGACCTGCAATTAGAACCAGAAAAGAGAATATCAACTTGAATATCTTTGGCAATTCGACATCTTTTTGCATTATATCGATTGGCAAATATTTTACCAGTATTAAAGAGTTTCTAAGCAAATGGCATGGTAGATAGTCTCTGCTCTATGAAAATTCTATCATTGGAAAATCTTCAAGTTGGTCAATGAAAAAGGAAGTGGAAGAGCGATCATTCTGTTACTTTTTCCCCCTTTTCTTCTCCCTTATCAGAGGCATCCTCATGTAGCTTTCGCAGTTCTCGCAAAAGATAACGATCCTATTACCTCTAATCCTAGTCCTGCAATTCATCGAAGGCAAGAGATAGGAGTGACAATGCTTGCAGTACCTCCGCCGATATCTTCTGGGGATTCGAACATTGTACCTCATTCCGATCTTCCTGGCCAGTTCCACATACCTATTGGCCCTTTGGAGTTTATGGGCCAAAGCTTCCTCCTCTGCCAGAGCGAATAAAATGTCGATTCTCTCCCCTGCGATGTTTATCATGGCCTTTGTTCTTCTACCTTTTCTACCCCTGGGCATCATCATGGATATCGATATTTTATTGTTAATACTTTGCTTCCGAAAGAGGAAGAATTTCGTATCACCTATGCATATTGTTTTATTTGGATAGTGTTATACCCATGAATCGATGACACAGGAACGAATAGAAAAAATCCTCAAAAATTGCGAAGATCTGGACGCTGTTGTTTTCCTCAACGGCACTGAACCCATGTTGGATATGGGCTTTTTCTATGTAACCGGGCTTGTTGAAGGGCTGTTCGAGGGCAGCATGGCTATTATCGACCAGAATGGTTCTTTAGAGGTTGTTACTTCCCTTCTCGAGGCGGAGAGCGCCAAGAAAGGGGATTTCGAGGTAACCATATTCAAATCGAGAAGCGAGAGGAAGGAGATATTCGAGAACAAGCTCTCAAAATTCAAGAAGATAGGGATCAACTCGCAGGGCTTGATTCACAAGAACTACTTGGAGTTGAAAGAACTCCTGGCAAAGATGGAATTCGTGGATGTTTCTGATGGTGTTAATAAGGCCAGAATGATCAAGGATGAAAAGGAGATAAAAACCATGCGCGAGGCATGTAAGATAGTCTCAGAGGTGGCAGAGGGCATCGTCGATTTCTTCGAGGAGGGGGTTAAGGAGTACGAGATCGCAGCAGAGCTCAGCTACATGATGCAGAAGAAGGGCGCCACAGGGCCTTCCTTCGACACCATATCCTCTTTCGGTAAGAACACTGCCGAGCCCCATTATACCGCCGGAGATGTTGCATTGAAAAAAGGGGATTTCATTCTTCTGGATTTCGGTGCAAAATACAAGATATATTGTTCAGATATTACAAGAACATACTTTTGTAAAGAGGCCTCCCATAAACAAAAGGACATGTATGAGACGGTCTTGAAAGCGCAGCAGATCGCATTGGATAAGATCGAGCCGGGCGTAAACGGTAAAGATATACACAAGGCAGTGAGCGATTTCATTGAAGGAACAAAATACAAGGGCTTGTTCATCCATTCCACGGGCCACAGCATCGGTCTTACTGTTCACGATAACGTGGCCTTGACAAAAGAGGTTGATATGATATTGGAGGAGAATATGGTGTTCACGGTGGAGCCGGGCATATACGAACCTGGCTATGGCGGTGTCAGGATAGAGGACGATGTGCGTGTTACAAAGGATGGCGTGGAAATCTTGACTACCGCAACAAAGGATCTTATCGAGGCTTGAAATTCTAAAACAGGCGGCCTTATTATTTCTCCCTCAATTTGGGCTTTTAGTACCTGGACAATCTCTTTATTTTTATATCTTCGCCTGGCTTAACGATTTCGATTTGGGATTTTACAGCATATTATAACATTTTGTTGTCCCGTAAAAACATTAAATAGAATGGATGAAATACAGTAGAAAAGACGTACATGGGCCGATGGTCTAGGGGTTAGCGCTGATTGCGCCCTCAAATGACGTCGCGCTTACATCCGCAGGAACCCATGTTCGATTGCGGTATGAGACGCGGAGGTCGCCGGTTCGATTACCCATGGGGAAAAGACCCTTTGGAACGGAAATCCGGCTCGGCCCACTATGATTTATTTTTTATTTCATTCGTGGGCCTAGCCTTGGATCTAATTATAATCGAATTATGTGAAAGGTGCTTATAAATGCATATAATCTCCTTTCATCCTATTGCGATGTTATGTTTTTAGATGCTGGGTTCTTAAACATCGCAACTCCGGCTCGGCCCATTATGATTTATATTATATCCTCCCACTTCTCCACCCCGTAATCCTTAAACTCAGGATTCACAATCATAATGAAGGTCCAGAATCCCATGAAGAAGATGCCGAAGCCCAGGACAGCAACCCCCAAGGCGATCCCGAGACCCCACATGAATACTCCCAAGGGCTATGCAGATATAGCCGAAGATAAAAAGGATTCGCATTTTGAGAACAATGTTTTTCATCTAACTCCAAATTGGAATAGGACCATTTTAGACCTTTCATATAAAAGGGGCCCCCAATCCCCTTAGGAGGAAAAATTTTCGGGTCAAATAGCCGAAAAATTTCAAGTGCGAGGAAGGGTAAGGAATCAGGGGCAATATCCATATTAGATGTCCCATCTCTTAAGTCTTTTGATAAAATGGAGATACTGATTACGAAAATTTCATATATTGTGATGATATCTGCAATATGAAGTATTTGTGCGAAAT
This sequence comes from Thermoplasmata archaeon, assembly GCA_036475875.1. Lineage (GTDB taxonomy): Archaea > Thermoplasmatota > Thermoplasmata. The sequence continues at coordinate 3,279 of JAZGAR010000320.1, read as the reverse complement.
TTACGGATTATCGATTAAGATTTGGTGATCGAGATGAAAGACCATTGGGTTTCTACAAAGGAGTATGAGAACTTATGTATATCTTGTTTAGGACTCATCAATGTGGTTGAATCGCCAGCGTCTAGGGCCCTCAAATATCGTATTCATTGCGATATGCCTCAAACCCAAGAATGTCAAAAACTTATAGAATTTCGCCAAAGTTTATAAATCGATATCAAAGGCTCTAGGATTTGGGATAGGCGCAAGATGGTGGGAATGAAGAGGGTAAATTGCAACCCTGCTGTGAACCCACCATCTCACTAGGAGGGCTCTCTTTAATAAAGAGAGCTTATATCTCACAGCGATAGAGAATATCACTTATAACCTCTTATAATTTTTGTAGATTGCCTCAATAGAAGAGGGCGACCCCGGCTCTCATCCTTAGGTGGAAAATTTTGGGGAGGAGGTTGAGAGCCAGGAACGTGATTAATTATTAGATGTCCTGGCTCTTATATCTTTCGATAAAAAGGGTGCTCTTTCAATTTTTTTTTGTAATCCATGTTCTGGTAGCTCTCCTTCCCCCTCTCTCAACTCTCTTTTCCTCGTGCTTTGTGGATTTGGGTGGAGACATAGCGGATGGGGCAGGCGGTCCCGAGGCTTAAGACGAAATTAATATAGAATTATAACCGAGGGACATAGTGCTCCTCGAATCGATATATAACCCTAATGAAGAGGAGCACGGGGATTGGGGGTTTGAGGTGGGTGAAAAGATGGTTGGAAGAAGAAAATGGATTAATGCGTTGGTGGGATGTAGGTTCGTAGGTTGAAGCGATATCTTGCAAAAACCTTAAGTAAAATAAACATCATTACTATTTGCTTCTGTTTGCTAGTTGCAGTATTCATTTGGATGGGTGTATTTTAAATTCATCTGGTGCTTAGCAGGTGAATAGAGGTTAAACTGAAGGGGAGGTGAAAGTAGTGGAAAATATAAAGAAAAGAAGTGGGGAAACCGAGAAATTCGATAAAGCAAAGCTTGAGCGCTCTCTACGTAAAGCACGGGCTGACGAGAAAACAGCGACAGATATCGCCAATAGAGTCTCAGAAAAAGAAGTGAATAACACAGACGAGATTCGAAACATGGTCGATGAGGAACTCAGAAAGACAGATGCTAAAGCTGCGGAGCGATACAAAGATACAAGGCGGCTAGCGGCAAAAGCTGCCGTAGACGCTGCAAAAGGGATTGCCCGACTGACAGAAGAAACAATGACCAGATTAAACCTGAAAGCAGGCGATACTATAGACCTTTGCCATGAGGACCATAAACATACCGTAAAAGCTGAAAAAGCTGCAGTAGGCGCAAAAGAGATCCGGCTCCATGAGGAAGACCTAAAAGCACTCGGTGTAACAGATGGAACACAAATCGCGGTGCGGAGACAAAAGTAAACTTCCTCACCTTTTTATTTTTTATTATAGGAAAGTGGGTTATATACTTCAATTGTAGAGACCTCGCTGAAAGTAAAGCTGTGAAAAACGCATTGTCATTCTAATAGAGGTGAAGAGTACTGACGGAGGTGAGTGAAACTACAATGGTTTTCCCGCCCTAAAAAGCACAATACACTTATGATAAGATTGTTGTGGCTAACATCGTTACTAAGACTTAAATTATCGGAGCCACACACATTCAAAGACTAACTGAGAGTATAAACCATTTCGTCTTTGAACATGAATAGGAATAGAAGCAGGTTTCTCAGGATAATTGACAAGCGGGCAAGCGATTGTCCACAGCTAAATGAAGTCCTGCCCATTGTGTTTGGAGCGGGGCGACCCCTTAGTTATATCGGCTGGAGGCACTTTGAAATCTGTTTCCATTAGTTCTGATGATAGGTTCGTAATATCCTTTCTATATATCTAGTATGGAGTCTTTCGTGTTCTAAAAATCTACGGAAGATCTTGTGCCATGTCCAAGCTTCTTTGAGTCGTTTTTGTTGTTCGCTGGTATAATGACTCGGGACATTTATTCTTATAAAATCGCTTTGAGGTATGCTGCTTAAAGAATCTATAGCATAATTCCTCATGTATTTGAGTTTATCAAACATGTTTGTAAACTCTTCTAGTTCTATTTCTGGATTGGTACCCATACGAGATAAATACCACCATTCGACATCTGCAATATGTATTAGTGTGTTTTCCATGGAACGAGGTTCATTCTTATATATCTTGCCTAATATATTTTGAGGAAGATCGCCTGTGATATTCAATAAATGTTTTCGCGAATATTCCATTCTTTTAAGATAAGTATTGATTTGTTGTTTTGTTGGTGGCACTTTATCGGGACCAAATAACGCATTTGCTCCCCCAGCATTCCAGGGATCGGTTCCATGAACTACCTCAGCTACTTCAATATCGAATTTGTCTGTTGGTAGTTCAATATACTCACCAAACGTTCTTAACCAATTGATGTATTCGGAAATTTCTAACTTAACCTTTTCAAAAGCTCTTTGCCTATTATGAGCTAAGACATTAGCTCCTAGTAATTCCAACACATGAACATTACACGCGTCATTATCTCTCAGATCAAGATATAATTTGTATGTTTTCACAGTATCCCTGCATTTATTCTTTAATGATTACGGTTTTCAACCTCGATTTCGAGGTGGGACATCTCAATGTGATACGCAACGATGCGGAATTATCGAGGTAACTCAGCTTTAGGGGGACGACAACCTCAATTACCTTTATTAATAAAGAACATAGGTCTCTGTTATGGTGATATCCCATTCTCTGTTCCATCCCTCCATTTGATATTCGCCTTCGAATCGCCATTTTCCTTCGTTTGCATTTCCCACATCAAGATTAAAAATGAACCAACCCCACATTGGTCCAGATGGCATGATTCGCCCTGTCGTCCCTTCCGTTGTATCTTCGGTGAAAATTTCGTTATCTGGTGTTATCACCCTTGTTGTTATTGTATTTCTTTCGAGATAAGGTTGTCCATCCTCATCTGTAATTTCAATTAATTTAAAGAATAGTCCTCTATTTTTCACATCTTTTTCGTACGAGAATTCTACGTTTGTTTCGCCAATGTTCTCGGTAATTAACGTATCATATTCATCCAGACCACCTGAAACTCCTTGATCTGTGGTTAGATTAATTGTTATTTCTCCCTCCATTTCTGTATTTAGGGTAATCCCCCAACCTGATTTATCAGCACTTAATAACAGCAGATATTTCCCTGCCTCTATTGGGAATTCACCTTCAATCTCGTCAAATCCAGCAGAAGTAAAGATGACCTCAGTCCCA
>JAZGAR010000319.1:0-6330 GCA_036475875.1 Thermoplasmata archaeon | reverse complement strand
AACTGAGTTGAGAAGAAAAATGAACAGTCTCTTGATACCTCATGACTTCCTGAATCAACCTAAAAGCCAGTGCTTAGGAGGAAGTCTCTACGGTGGACTTATTCGGTGAACCCTCATCAGTGAGATAAATCTATTTTGGTCTTAGAACTTTTCCTGGAGATAGATACGCTCTGAAGTCAAGTATACCCCAGAGATATGCCAAGAAGATCGCAAGGCCAAAAATGGGATAAAAATTCAGTCCAACGACGCGCATCATACGCCGAATATAGAATGGAGAAATCGGATAGAGCATGGCAATTATGTAATCTTTGATTAAGTCAAGATTCTTGTGCTTCTTTATCAAGAGCATTGACCCCAGAGCGAGTTTTCTATAATATTGAAAAAAACCCGCAAAATCGTTGGGTATCTCATGATGTACCAAGGCCCTGGGATTATAGGAAATCGTATACCCTTTTTTTAGAAAACGATAGCTAAAGTCTCCGTCTTCAGCTGTCGGAAATGTCCTATCAAACCCTATATCGAGTGCCTTTTCCCTGTCTATCAGAACATTTCCGCTTCCGAAGGTTCTGACGGAACGATTTTTTATCCTGGATGGAAAATACTTTAGGTCCAATACCAGCATGGCTTGAAAGTGCCTCGCAATAGTCGTATTCACCTCTATTGGTTTGATCCCACCCAGCACCGCATCCGCATCTTCCCTGTGTTTATATAGTTCTGAAAGCCAACTTGGATCGGCGATCTCGTCGGAATCCATGAATGCGACGTACGAGCCCCTAGCCTCCTTCAAGCCTGTCTGTCTCGCACTTCCAAGTGTATCGAAATCCTCAATAACCCTGGTGAACTCGTAGTCCCGGACGATCTCAATGGTTGCATCCGTACATCCATTGTCGACCACGGCGACCTCGAAATCATGAAAATCCTGTCTCTTTAAGGAATCCAGACACCTGCCGATTCTATCTTCTTCGTTGTATACTGGTAGTACCACGCTTATCTCGCTCATATAATCCCTAACCCAGACTTTTGTACAGCCTTAATGTATCCTTGACAATGCTCTTCCAACTATAATTGTCAACGACGTAACCCCTAGATCTCTCGCCCATCTCTTTCGCCTTTTCAGGGTCCGATAGCAACCCGACGACTGCCTCAAACATCTGCTTGAGTTCAGCTGGTTCTATCAGGATGCCTCCCCCACTCTCCTCTATGAACCTCGGAATCGCCCCAGTCCGGGTCCCGATCACCGGTTTTCCGCAGGACATCGCCTCCAGGATAGACATGCAAAAGCCCTCCTCCAAAGATGGCTGAACATATATATCGCAAGCGGCGTAGTACTCCCCGAGCTCTAACTGGTCAGCCCCTGCGATTATCCTGATATTGCCCGAGAGACCTAATTCGGCCATTAAACTTTCCAACCTTCGATGGTGTGCCTCTGATCTGACCGGCCCAATGATCAGGAATAAAACATCAGGATATTTTTCCAATACCCCCGGAACAGCTCTAACTAGGCACTCTAGACCCTTATGGGGGATAATGCCCGCCACAGTCAAAATGATCGGGCTATATTTTTGAAAGCCCAGTTCTTCCTTTATCTTTGACACGCCTTCCTTTGATGTAAAAAAATCTGTATCTACCCCATCGTGTATCACTCGGACTTTGTTAGACATTGCACCTTTTCCCATAGCAAGTTCGGCAGTTTTCTCGCTTACACAGACCAGATGGTCGTAATCAAATAATTTTAACGCCAAACGACCATATAGTCCCACCACAAAGAAATAAATCTTTTCTAGAATAATATTTAACAGTCTTAAACGTTTAAAAAGATCCAGCTTATGTTCATAGGGCGGAACATTTTGGATCGTCCAGACGATGGGTTTTTCAGCAACATTTCGATTTATTCTCGTAATAAGCGGTGCAAAAAAGCCATGCGCAAAATGTATAATATCCGGGTTCACATCCTCTAGAATATAATTCATTTTTCGCACCAAAAAAATAGGGAAATACCGCTCTTTTCTCAAAATCTTTGGGATCCGTAGGCGATAAACATAGAAGTTCTCCTCTTTACACCACGTTGAAGTCGGAATCTGGTCGTCCGGGATCGTAACCAAAAAAACCTCGCAACCAGCGTCTGCTAAGTTCTTACATAAATTATAAACATAAGTTGTAGAACCCCCTTGTATTGGAAAATAATGCTCGCTTATTATTAAAACCCTCATAATTTAATTTGAACGATATAATTATTTAAGTTTTAGTGAAGAGTTAAAGTTGGAGCACAAAATGCGTAAGTATGGTTTCACCTTCATTTTGGTATGTGCATATGCATTGTTTTCACATCTATACTTCCTGCTCAGATATTCCAAAAACTGGATGGAATGGGACACCAGCATGATGACAAAGTATGCCCAAGCTGTTCAAAGCCAAGCTACAATCATCCCCACGGGTTTAGTATATCCCAATGGACCTGGGTATTCGACCATGTTATCCATGTTATCCGATCTAAGCGGCCTTTCAGTGGTGACCCTGCAGTTGTTCGTCCTACCAATCGTCGGGGTCCTTGCCGTAGTATTCGCGTATATCACATTTTTGGAATTGACGAATACCAGAAGAATCGCTTTACTCGCAACCTTCCTCCTGAGCCTGCAACCGGATTTCCTATTCACTTCAAGCCGTGGAACCCACGAGAAATTTACATACCTGTTGATACTGATGTCTATGTTTTTCCTGAGCAGATCCTTTTCTAGGAGAGAAAATATTAAAGAGTTTGTATATTACGTGCTCCTTTTTTACATCTCGGTCCTCGGAATGATATCCTTTAATTTCTTCTTCGCCTCAACGTATATCCTCGCGGTTACCCTTGCCTTCATAATAGGGTATTTCATCTCCGAAATGCCCCAGATAGGCGTGTCATTCAAGAGGATGGTATATACCTCCGCGACCACTATAGTATTCTTTTTTTCATACATGTTTTATCTTTACAAGCCATCAAGAACCCTGCTTTACATGTTCGATACGCTGGCAGATCAGATAGGTGTCATAGCCCTTGCAACAGAGCAACACGTCACACCCCAATACACGTATATCTTCAACATGTGGGCATCGTTCGAGGTATGGTTGTTTCTCACATTGTTCAACTGGGTAATAGCTCCCTTATCTTTGGCGGCTTGGATTTTTTTAGTTTATAAATTTTTCAAGAAGAAGCAGCGCTTAGCAAGTTCTATGTTGTTGTTGCTGATGTTTTATACAGCATTCAGCATTCAACTTCTTTTGACCATATTTGCGGATAGATTCGGCGTGTTCAACAATCTCGAATTGCGGGTCTTCCCAGTTCTAATGTTCTTTGCCGTTCCTTTGGCGAGTATTTCGATAATTAAGATAGTCGAGTTTAAAGGTTTTGGTGAAGTACAGCGAAAGGCTTTAAAAACGGCCTTCGCATTACTATTCTTGGTCTTCGTGGTCAACTCCCTGCTCAAAGCCACAAACGACCCCATGGTAAGTAACAAATGGCTGTTTTACTCCCCCCAAGAGAAAGAAGGTATAGTCTGGGTGGAACACAATTCTCAGGAGGAAAAGATCTGGGCAGGGCTAGATGAACGCCTTAGAACGGTTTTTTTCACATACTCAAACATTGGTAACTACGATAGAACCAAATTCACATCACTGGGGAATGCAAGATTCTGGTTGATATCAGACATAGTCGAAAAAAGGGCTCAGAGGATCAAACGGCCTTTACCCGATGTTGTGGATAAGCCTATAATCTATGACAGCGGCCATGTAAAGATCTATGATACCGGTGGAACCAAATGAAGATACTCCATGTCATCCCCTACTACCTACCCTCACGTTTCGGTGGACCAGTCACGGTAGCGCATGAAATTGCAAAAGCATTAAGGCACAGAGGCCATGATGTTCAGATATTCACCACCAACGCCATGGCCCAAGATGATTTCCCCTCGAAATTCAAGGAAGAAGAATTTATTGATGGCGTCATAGTCAAGAGATTCAAGGTTCACGGAAAATTCATGAGCTACTTCTTCACCCCAAAAATGCTTGCTTCTCTATGGAGGGAAGACTTCGATGTAATCCACGCTCATGGATACAGAAATTTCCAGACCGACATCGTCGCATTGGTTTCCCTCATTAAAAGAAAGCCATTGGTGATAAATCTCCACGGCATGTTCGCCGAGAATGTTGCTTTAGTGAGGGGATTTGGAAAGGGACAGCGCATATATGATTTTTATGATTTGATTACCCAGCAGTTTAGCATTAGAATTGCGAATGTCCTTTTAGCTAGCTCGAAATTGGAATACAATTCGATTCCCAAGTTTAGGGATAAAGCACAAATCATCCCCTTCGGCGTACACTCTAAACTGTATCTAGGTAAGAAAAAAGGTTTTAGACGAGTTCATGAAATGGGAGATGAGGCGCTGATTCTGTATGCAGGCAGGATAAGTAGGGAAAAAAACCTTGAAACATTGATCAAGGCCTTCGGAGAGGTCAGCAAACATTACGAGGTAAAACTGGCCATGGTAGGAGGAGAAGTCCCTTCGGTTCAAGAGGAAACCGAGTACCGAAAAAATTTGATTAGTTTAGCCAGTGACATTGGAGTGGGGGATGATATTATCTTTACTGGCTGGTTAGACGATAGCGACCTCCTCGATGCCTACGCAGATGCAGACATCTTTGTAAACCCCTCGCTGGCTGAAAATTTCGGATTGGTACTCTTAGAAGCTGGAGCCAGCAGCCTTCCCATAGTCTCTTCTAGAGTAGGGATTGCATCGGATCTTTTGAAGGATTATCAATGGCTGTTATTTAATTCCGAGACAGAGCTTGTAAGTATTCTCAATGAATTACTGCAGAATAGAAACCTATGCAGAGAAATAGGAGCCAGTCTGAGGAAAAGGGTAGAGAAGGAATATACATGGGAGAAGACTGCGGAAAGACTTGAAGAGATTTATGAGACGTTACTACATTGAGCATTTTAAGAGCAGTAGTAGAAAGCATGGTCCCGTATGATGCAAAACAGATAGAATCGAAGAAGTACGTATATGATCTAAATACCCACCCGGGTACCAAATAGATTCCGTATCACCCTCATTACCCCTTGCACCATGCCGAAGGCAAATAGCACCCCCCTTAGAAAGAATACGACGCTGAGGTATGGAAATGCCGAATAATCTCTATTCCTCCTGCAGGTTTTAACTACGAGAGGCACGTTCCAGAGGAGGGATGCAAGGAAAAGGCCGAGGAAAGGGGACCTTGCCTCTGCAAAAAAGAGGGAAAGGAAGCCGCTGACAATAAGCATCGAAAATATCAAGGGCTGGAGAATAAGGCCCGGATTGAAAAAACTGTCAGCAAAAGCCCTCCTATATTTAATATAATTTTGGACGCTCACCACAGCATTTCTATAATTTCTCTTCATAAACGAGGAAGCCATGGTCCTATGATCATGAGATACCTCTGCTTGGGGTTCGTAAACAAGTCTATAACCAGCTTCTTTAACCCTATAGGAGAACTCGATGTCCTCCCCTCCAACATCCTCGCCCAATATCCTTTTAAATCCTCCAACCTCATTAAATACATGCCTCCTGAAAGCGGCATTTATACAAGCAATAGACTGCGTATTCTCCCCCCTTTTCTCGAATCTCTCCTCGTATTCGATCGCTATAGCCGTTGTCAAAGCATCCCCTACAAGGAATATCACTCGTCCTCCAACTCCACCGACCTCTTCGTCCTTAAAATGCTCTACTAACCTTTTGAGCCAATTCATGTCCACCACGCAATCCCCGTCTGTAAACGCCAATATTTCACCTTTTGACGTTTCAACCCCAATATTCCGGGCAGAAGATACACCCCCCTGCTCTTTCCTTATCACTTTTACAGAATAGTTAGAAGCGATCTCAGCCGTCTTATCCGTACTACCATCATCGACCACGATTATCTCTTTCTCAGGGTAATCCAGATCCAAAAGCGACTTTATACATGCACCTATAGTATCCTGAGAGTTATACGCAGCAACCACTATCGATATCTGAGGATAGCTCATATCTTTAAATATACAACCAGAAAATATATAGATGACGATGGGTTTGCGCACTTGCGCTGTTCTACCAGCGTATAACGAGGAAGGAAGGGTTCGCGAAACAGTGAAGGAAGCGAAGAAGTACGTAGAGCACGTCATAGTGCTAGACGACGGCTCAACAGATAGAACCTCAGAGGAAGCAAGGGCGGGAGGCGCAGAAGTCCTGAGACATGTAGCTAACATGGGCGTTGGCTTCGCCACCGTAACAGGCAACGAGTACGCAGTAAGAAAGGGCTTCGATGTAATCGTCAACCTGG
>JAZGAR010000318.1:0-3564 GCA_036475875.1 Thermoplasmata archaeon | reverse complement strand
TGATATTATAGAGATATTCTCTGAATCCAAAACTTCTTTATCTGTGGCATACATTTTGCTTTTTATATAGTTGCTTGTTGTTTAAGCCTGTATGGCCATCTCGCCCATTCATAACAGGCGAATTAAGACGAATCATCGACCTGTTCGAGGAACATGGCAGAGTCCGAACAAATCAGGTCTCCAATATATTCTATACAAAGGCCAAACATAAGGTGGAAACATGGACGATAAACCTATCAAAGCGCTACTGATTAAGGAAAATCCCGAAGACGCTAAGCTGATAAAAAATTTGCTTTCAGAGGTCAAGGACGCTCAATTTGATTTGGAGTGGACCGACCGGCTTTCGAGCGGGCTGGAGCTCCTGAGGGCAGGAGAAATTGATATTGCTTTTCTCGACCTTATGCTCCTGGACAGCCAGGGGCTTGACACTCTGATTAAGGCATACACTCATGCACCGGAAGTGCCCTTTTTGGTATTGACCGATCAAAGGGACGAGACCCTTGCGATCGAGGCACTTCGAAAGGGTGCACACGACTACCTGGTCAAAGATCATTTAAATGCAAATATGCTTTCTCGCATCATACGGTATACCATCGTGCGAAGTCGGGTGGAAAAGGAATTGCTGGCCGGTGAAGCCCGTTTTCGCACTGTCATAGAAAAAAACGCAGATGCCATCATTATCATAAGTAATCAGGGAATTGTAAGATTTGCCAACCCGGCTGCAGAAATCCTTTCCGGTCTCAAAACAGAGGAGTTCGTAGGGACAAAGTTTGAATATCCTCTGAGGGAAGCTGAAATCTCGGAGATTGAAATTAGCTGCCCCCGTGGAGAGAAAAAAATAGCGGCAATGAGCGTGGTTAAGATGATGTGGGAAGGCGAAATGGTCTACCTCGTATCGCTGCACAACATTACAGAACGAAAGCAAGCTGAGAAAATAATATTGCAGCAGATGGTAACTTTGAAAAATATTGACGAGATAAAATCCGAATTCGTCTCAATTGCCTCCCACGAGTTGCGGACGCCTCTCTCCGCCATTAAGTCTGCGGTCCAGTTGATCCTGACAGGACAGACAGGAGAAATCAATGAAAATCAGACCAAATTTCTTTCGTTAGCTGATAGAAACATCAACAGATTAACAAGTATTCTTAACAACCTTTTAGACATCTCCAGAATCGAGTCTGGGAAAGTCGATATGAAATTTGAAGCACTGGATCTGACAGGCACCATCGAATTTATCATATCCTCGCTCAAACCCCAGGCAGATAAAAAGAACATCCGCCTCAAAATGGAGGTGCTGAAAGGGCTTCCTTCTGTTAATGGAGATCAGGATAAAATCGAGCAGATCCTGACAAATCTCATAGGGAACGCGATCAAGTTCACTCCAGAAGGTGGGAAGATCTCTGTCTCAGCCAGGCTTCCCAATAAAGATGGAATTATGATGCATATCTCAGTCAGGGATTCAGGTATAGGGATCTCCAAGGATCAACAGGAGAAGATCTTTGAAAGATTTCACCTGGTGGAGGGATCACTTCAAAGATCTGTTAGCGGAACCGGATTGGGTCTTGCCATTACAAAGGGCCTTGTGGAAGCCCACCAGGGAAAAATCTGGGTGGAGAGTGAATTGGAAAAGGGGAGCATCTTTTTCTTCTCCTTGCCCATTATGGGAAAAGAGAGGAGAGACATCCAGTTTCGATACATCATGGACAGTGTGTTTCAACGTGCCCGGGAAAACAAGTTCCAACTCACCCTTTTTCTAATTGAGGTAAAGGAGCAAAGAGATGAGGTGAGAGCCTCCTTATTAGAACAATTGGAAGCAAGGCTGAAAGAATCGGTTTACAGAAAGACCGATACTGTTTTTAGACGCGATAAGGAAAAACTCTTGGCCATCTTATGCGAGGTGGATAAAGGAGGTGCTCGGGTGATTCGTCAACGAATCTTGGAAGAAGCCGAAAAATATCCCAACAAAGTAGGGATGGCCACTTACCCTGACGAGGCCGGTTCAAAAAGGGACCTCTTCAGAAAAGCCAAAAACCGCTTACGGGGGTAAAGAAATGAGCACAAAAAAGATTTTGCTTGTAGATGACGAAGTCGATCTTGTGGAGACAGTACGATTTCCTTTGGAAATGCAAGGCTTCACAGGGGGAGTAACGGGGTCGGGGCTAGACATGAGACAAAGTGATTAATTATGGCTAGGCAATTACGTTTGGAATATGAGGGGGCCTTTTATCATGTAACCGCGCGAGGAAATGAACGCAGAAAGATATATTTTTCAGAATATGATTATCAAAAATTCAGAGAATATTTAGGAACTGCTCAAGACAAGTATGGATATAAATTACACTGCTATGTGCTTATGACCAATCACTACCACATTTTAATAGAAACACCAACGGCAATATAAGTAAGGTAATGCATTACATAAATGGAGCTTACACAAATTATCTAAACAGAAAGAGAAACAGAATCGGTCATCTATTCCAGGGGAGGTACAAGGCTATTCTGGTTGATCAAGATAGTTATTTATTAGAGCTAAGCCGGTATATTCACATGAATCCGGTAAGAGCTAATATTGTTAATAAGCCAGAAGAATATCGAAACAGCAGTTACAGGTCATTCATCAATAGAAAGAAGGAAGATATTGTTTTTAGGGAGTTGATATTAAGTATGATCTCGAAGGGTAAAAAGGATGGTTTAAAGCAATATAAAAGCTTTGTAGAAAAATCATTAGCTGAAGATGTAGAAAATCCTTTGAGTAAAGTGTATGGCGGAGTAATTCTTGGAGGTACGCAATTTATTAAGAATGCTCTGAGCCAATTGAAGGATGAGCTAATATTTCGAGATGGGATATCAGGCAAGAAAGACATCGCCGGTGAATGGAAAGCTGAAGATATTCTAAATACTCTAACCTTGTATTTTAATCTTGATTCAAAGGAGCAGTTAATCGGAAAGAAGAGTTGTCGGGATATCGGAATATATCTAATGAAGAAACATACAGGATTAACAAACAGAAAGATCGGGGAGTTGATAGGTGGGATATCCTATGCAGCAATATCAAAAGCGTATCACCGATTTGATATAAAGTTAAAAGGAAATAAGTCACTGGTGAAAGTGATAAAAAAACTTGAAGATAGGATGTCCCATGTCTAGCCCCGACCCCGTTTCCGTCCCTTACCACCGTCATTCCCGCGAAAGCGGGAATGACTAAAATGGAATCGCTCAACTTGGGTAGAAATTAGCGGCGTAGACCGGCACGATGTCGAGAATCTTCCGTTACATGGATCGGCAGAAGATCGGCAGAATAAGATCACAGGAAGGAGCTGAGGAAAATTTGAGACCGCGCTAATGATATCTGTCCAAACCAGAAAGATAATTCACCAGCCTGGCTCTTAACGAATTTAAAATGTATGACTGTACTGAAAGTAAAATCCGCGGGTATTTGGGGCAATGCCATAATCTATGCGAATTACCATGGGCCCGATGATGGGGCGGAGCCCTAGACCGAAACTGCGCCTCAGTTCATTCTTCTTCTTATCATCATCAAACCTGTTGAATTCCATTCCCACA
>JAZGAR010000317.1:0-2552 GCA_036475875.1 Thermoplasmata archaeon | reverse complement strand
AAATCCCCAACTTCTTCCGATTAGCCTCTATATGGGCCAATATCCCATCCACCGCCTTAACTGCATCCGTTTCAACATTCAACACTCCACCTGTCACCTGTTTGCAGTCCTGGGTCAACAGCTTCACCAAATCAGGCCCCCCAGTAACTGTCGGTACAGGATTCACATAGGTGTATAATCCGAAAGCCAGGGCGAACACGGCATCGATTGTGGCCTTTTGTTCCATGTACTCAGGAGCCGCTGCAGCAACTGGTAGATCGGGTATGGGTACATCCCCAAGGGCACTTGAAATAGCAGCCAAAAGATCAGCCAATCGTCCTGTATCGGTGCAGGTTCCGAAACTGAGCACTGGCGGAATACCAAGACTCTCACAGAGTCCTTTAAGACCTGGCCCAGCGAATTCCTTGGCTTCTAAACTGCAAAGTCCAGCCACCTGGCATGCTCCGTTTCCACAGCCCATGGAGAGGACAAGTATGTCTCGTTTAATCAGCTCCTTAACAATATCAATGGTATGCATATCCTGTCCGCCATCCCTTAAGGAGGAACAAGAGACCATACCCACAACACCTCTTATTGTCCCGTTTTTTATCGAATCCAGTAATGGGTCGAGTTTACCTCCCAGGGCTTCAACAATACTTTCTGTGGAGAAGCCCACAATGGTCTCACTCATGGGTAAATCGGATACAGGTTCAACTGTGGATCTGCGCTCCTTATAATTTGAAATTGCCATATCAAGAAGGGATGCCGCCTGCTCTTCAACCTTCTTGGGAACGTAGTTGACCCTATCGGTCACGCCTTCAAAAGCCACAACCTCACTTAATGGAACGAGTTTGAATTTATATTTCTGAGCATAAATTGGATCGATTGGCATTGAACAGTTCATGTCGCATGCAAAAAGGTCTATACAACCACTCCCAAGGATAGCTTCCTGCGCTATCCAATTCCCTGTGAATCCGTAAAACACATCATCCATTTCCCATCTCTGGATCATCTCCTGGCCTGTTTCGATGTTCGCAATGATACGCAATCCCTTTGCACCTTCTGCCCTTGCCTTTTCCTGCCATTCAGGTTTTCTAGCCAGTTGAACCATGGCAAAGCCGAGGAACGGCTCATGGCCGTTTGGGATTATGTTGACATAATCAGGATCCAGAACCCCTAAATCCACTCGCATCTTGTGCGGTCTTGGAATGCCAAATAAAATATCCTGACAAAACTCGTTTACGATCTGACTTTGATAGGCCATTGCGATTCCCAGGCGCATGGCTTTTAGAGCCAGACTTGCGTAGTATCCGTCCACGTTAGTAAGACATGAACTTGTAGCAAGCATCAACTCGCCGTGAATACCACCAGGAAAGATACCTAATTTATTCCAAACTTCTTTACGATCAGGAGGAGCTATTTTCTCAACGATCTGGCTGGGTTCATCGTATTTTCTGTTAAAATCCCCTTCCACGAAATCACAAAGGCGAAGCGCGATTTCTTTTTCAGAGCCCGAGGTATCCAAACCAAGTCGAGAAGAAAAGGTTTTCAGTTTCTCATTTTCTTTGATCTCAAACGGGGTTTGGCCCAAAACCGTGGCCCGAAGGGTCTTGATAGTCTGTTCTGTATGGTAATGGTAGGTGGAAGCACCCAGGACATTTCTTATCACCATCATGCGCATGGCCATACCGTCACCGGTGATGCCGCAAACCCCTCTTTTGTCCTTTGATACATCTGCTCGGCAAGGTCCGTTTGAGCACAGATCGCATCTCACACCACCCATGCAAAAAGGACACCGTTTATCAGGTTCACCAAAACCTTGCGCTTCGAATCTATCCCAGATATTGTTCATGTTGTCTTTTTTTAGCTTCTGATACATTTTGCGAACTGATTCGTGATAAGATATCCTATCGTCTTCCATTTTAAATCCCCCAATTGGCAATGCCCACAATGATTTGGAATATTTAAAATTACCGAGAGACAATTTACTCCCAATCCAATAGGCGCTTCTCACCTTCAAGCTTTTGAATATCAGTTACATCCTGGGAAACCTCAATGGTTCCCTTATAATTTCCCCCAGAATCTCTCACAGCATAATATCTGATATGAATCAATCTCTCTGTCATCTGGAGCCAAAACTCCGAAGAACCCCGATTACCACTTTTGAACTCCCCCAAAATCTTCTCCACGATATGCACACTTCTTGGAGGATGACAATTCTGAACATGCCTTCCAATAATTGCGGGGCTTCTTGGGAATATTCTCTCCTTGCCTGCCGAGTAGTATCCCACCCTATCATTTTCATCCACGAACGTGATATCAACAGGTAGGTGGGTAAGCATAAGATTCACCTGCTCCCTTGTAAGGCCTCCTTGATCCAGAATGACCTTTTTCTGGTCAGGATCTGTAACTTTTTCAGAAACCATTTCCCCAACCTCATCAGGGATTGATTCAGAAGGCCAAATTCCTTCAGGCTTTACCCACGCATAACCAATCTCTCCCTCACCTTTTCGTACCTTTTTCCATTCGGATTGGGTTAGCTGCTCGAGGCTCATGGGAAATAGAATATGCTC
>JAZGAR010000316.1:0-7064 GCA_036475875.1 Thermoplasmata archaeon | reverse complement strand
CTCTAGATGTCTTTTTTTAGCTTTTAACTTCCTCTTCTTCGGTCTGAAGAGATCAAATAGCTTCATCACACATCCCTACAAATTAGTATAATTACTTGACATGTTCCTCTTGAAAAATGTTCTTTATGTTTTTAATCTACTTTAACTAAGGTGTGTATATATTTTATTGTTTTAATAATTGGTGTGTCATACCTTTTTCGTGCTTACCTTTATATAGTGGTATTACATAGAGTATTACATGGATATTGAAACAACACTCTGGAAACGATCTCAAAGGTCTTATGCTACCACTATTCCACATCTAACACTACTTAATCTTGACATTGAAAACAAAAAATATAAAGTTATCTGGCAATATGACGATAAAATCGAAAAGTGGACAGTATCTTTTGAAGAAATAGAATAGGGTTAAGGTAATATGAAATTACATGAAGAGAAAAATTGGAAAAGTCTGTATCTAACCTATGAGATACATGATGATAAACTAAGGATACAATCTATATTTCCCTTCTATTGGTATAACATTCCGTTTGATAATATAGAAAAGTTGGAGGTTAGAAGTCCTCCGGTTATTTGGGATATTATAAAGCGTAGAAAAGAATACTGGAAAAAATATTGGTTGGGATTTAGAAGTATAAAGAATGACTTGGCTGATCTGTCAAAGCATATAACTGTGATTAAGAAAAATGGTTTTTGGAAGGAGATAAGAATAACACCCAAGAACCCCGAATGGTTTAAAGAAATTTTTGATGAAACTCGAAGGAAAGGATCTTCAATGGGAGATCAATAAGCAGGGGTATCTTCAGTTAGTTGGAAATAAAAATGTATTCTTAGCTCTTGGGAAGTGTAACAAAAAATACGCTCCCCCCATCAGGATTATCCTCCATCCAAACCCTGCCTTTGTGCGCTTCAACAACCTTTTTTACTATGGCAAGGCCAAGGCCGGAACCTTTAACCCCACCTTTATGGACCCTTTCAAACCTGTCAAAGATTGTCTTTTTATATTCATCTGGAATCCCATCACCTCTATCTGATACAGATATCTTCCAATCGGAAGCAACACCCTCGATTTTCACCACCACCTCCGAGTTTTCCGGCCCGTACTTTATGGCGTTGTTTATAAGGTTTGAGAAGACATCATAGACCAATGGATTAACCACGGCATTAAACTCCCCATCTACATGCAATGTTAGCTGAGTCTTTTTTTCATCAGCCAAGTGAGCGTTTCCCTCAACAGCTTTTCTTAAAATGATACCTAGATTATCTTCTTTAAATTCCAGTTTTTCTCCGGATTCAAGCTTTGCCAAGATAGAGGCATTTACTACCATATCGATTATCAAATCACCTGCTTCAACAATGTTTTGAAATCTCTCTTTTTTCTCTGGATTCTTTTCCCCTCTAAATGCCAGTGTAGCCATGCCCTTAACAACTGTTGCAGGATTAAGGAGGTCGTGACGCATAATGTCTATGAATAGATCCTTTAATTTGTTGGACTGTTCTAAATCATGTGAATATCTTTCTAGCGCCTTCTCTGCCTTCTTGTGCTCGGTAATATCATAGGCAGTGCCATGCGTGCCAATTATTTTTCCAGTTGAGTCGGTTAAAGGAATTGCATTGTAGATCAAATGGATTTCATTACCTGATTTAGTGATTTGAGTTGTTTCATATCCCGTAACAGTACTGCCTTCTAAAAGATGGTGACCGAATTCTTTTATATCTCGTTCAGCGACATCAGCCTTCTGGAATTCTGTGAAACGATGCCCAATCATCTCCTCATACTTATAACCTAGCGTTTGCACCCAAGCAGGATTAAGATAAATGTAACGGCCTTCAATGTCACATGTCCATATCAAGTCTTGGGAAGTCTCTACTAAATCCCGATACTTTTTTTCATTCTCCCTCAGCGCCTTCTCTGCCTTCTTGCGCTCGACAAAAATTCTCGACGTGATTAGGCCAAACACGATAAAAACTGCAATGATGACCGATCGCATATAGATATCATGAATGGGCACATCAAAGATCAGATTTTCGAAAAACGGCCTTTCATGGAAAAGGAAGTGGTCCACAATTGCGTCAAGTACCCAAACAAACAGCCCAAAAATGATTGAAAAACCAATAATTTTGTGTTCGGTTCTCAAAATTCCTCCTCCAACTACGTACGCTCAGTGATGAGTTTCACCACTACACCCCTAAAAGCCTTTTCACAGTACCTATAAGATCTTCCATATCGAAGGGCTTGCTTATGTGATCGTCAGCGCCACATTCAAGACTCTTTTTTATCGAGCCAGCACTTCCTCTGACCGTGAACATCGCAACTGGTATGTCTTTAGTCTCTTTATCGGATTTGATCTTCCTGCAGGTCTCCCAACCATCGATGCCAGGCATCATTATGTCAAGAAGGATGAGATCAGGTTTTTCCTCTTTTAACATTTTTAAACACTCTTCACCGCTTTTGGCTTCCACAATCTTGTGGCCCCCCATCTCAAGCATAGCCTTTGTCAATATCACGATCGGGGGCTCGTCGTCCACAACCATTATCTTGCTCATGATTCATCCTCCATAAATGGGCAGTGTAAAGCAGAACCTGCTTCCCTTGCTGGGCTCGCTTTCAACTGTAATCTTCCCACCGTGGGCTTCAACTATCTCCTTGGCTATCGCCAGGCCCAAGCCTGTTCCCGCGTAGGTCCTCGAACTGCTGGCGTCCACCTGATATAACTGCTCGAAGATCATCTCCTGTTTACCCTTGGGGATTCCTATGCCAGTGTCGATAACACAGATCTCTATTGTGCTGTCTTTTTTCCTTGCCTCAATATTTATCTCTCCCCCATCTTCGGTGAATTTTATGGCGTTGCCAATAAGGTTTCGCAGGACATGCTCTAGCTGCTCATAGTCTGCTCTGGCCATGGGGAGATCCTCCTCCATCTTGACCTTCATCTTTAATTTTTTCTCAAGGACCTTGGGCTTAAACTCGCCTTTCAAAAGAGTTACTAGCTGGGCTATATCCACAGGCGTGAGCTCCAACTCCTTCACACCTTTTTTCATACTAGCGGCGGCTATGAGGTCACCGACTATAGAGTTCTGACGCTGTAGAGCACTCTTGGCCATCTTAATATACTCATCCCTCGTCTTTTTGCCTTCTTCCGCCTCCATCAGTTCTAAAGCCCCGCTGACGACGGTAATCGGGGTGCGGAGCTCGTGAGATACGTTCGCAATGATGTCGGACTTCACCCTGTCAAGAACTTTGAGCTCTTCATAGGCCTTTTGTAGCTTCTCCTCGTCCTGCTTGCGCTCGACAAAATCTCCCAGGATTCTCGCAAGAGTGTCTATTAGGTGTCTTTCTTCTTTTAGAAACGGTCCTTCATAGCTCTCAGGTTTTTCCTCCAGATAACCGACTTCAATAATACCCACTTTCCCTTCACTCGTAATGATGTCAGCAGATTGCATTCCTTTGGTTTTTCCCCAATTGTCGGTTTTAAACTCCTTATCTCCAAATATGATCTTGGCACATGTAATCTCAGGGTACTGCCAGGAAGGAGGTAATAGATCAACTGCCCTTTCGATTGCACTGTCAAATGTGCTATCAGGCTCAACAATAAATTGAGAAATACCATAAAGACACTTAAGTTCCTTAACACGTTCACCAAGGTCGTGCGTTCGCTTCTTCAACGACTCCTCAGCCTTTTTGCGCTCGGTGATTTCTGCGTTAAGTTCGGCAGTGCGCTCTTCTACCCGCAGCTCCAGTTCATCGTGGATCTTTTGAAGTGCCTCTTCTACCCGCTTGTGCTCAGTGATATCTGTGTGAACAGAAATCCAGACTTGCCCATACTCATGATGATCGAAGCCAGAAACACTCACAGAACACCAAAATGGCGTACCATCTTTTTTGATATTTTTAACTTCACCCTGCCAAAAACCATTTTTCTCCAGCGATTCTATGATCTCTTTTGCAGTTTCTTCAGGGCTCTTATCAGTGGGAGCATTTACGACGGAAACATGTTTTCCGACCATTTCACCAGGGCCATAGCCGAACATCTCCTCGAATCTAGGATTGGTATTGACTATGATACCATCGCTGTCCCGGACAAGATAAATACCCTCAGACAGATTCATGGTAATCTCACTTTGAAGGCGTAATGCTTCCTCTGCCCGTTCGCGCTCCCGTTCGCTCCGGCTCAGCCGTCGGATTTCACAGACAATGCCAAATAGACCTATCAGCCAAACTAAGAAGTGACCCAGCACAAATGTTTGCATTTGCTTACGTGCAATGGTCCTTATGGGCCCCAGAGGCATCGCAACACTGATCCCACCACGAATGTCTCCCTCTTGGTATCCTTGCGCGGCATGACATTTTAGGCACACTTTTTCAGTAAATAAAGGGCGCATCAAGCGCATGTACTCTTCGCCTTCAATCTCCTCGACCGAACTAACTTCGGTCTCCCCTCGCTCAAAGTCTTGAAGTGCCTTAGTCTCCCATGGATCTGGGGCATTCTCTGGGCGGATTGGATTCAGGCTCGTGATGTGTCCACGAACATTATATTCCTCCTTTGCCAGTTCATGAACTTGCCGCGTCATGTAGGCAGGATTCATCAATGTCAGCAATTTGCCTGAGGGCGTAGTGATGTCACGCTCAGAGATGTTGGACAAATAGGGATTGGGCTGTGTCTCTTCGGTTACCGTTACATACACTCCTGTGTACCTAGCATTCCACCTACGATAGATGACATCTTTTTCGTAAGCGACCCGTGCCTGAATACGCGCTGACTCCAAGGTATTTTGTTTTATCTGGACCGCATTCAACAGCAACGACACTGCGACAATCACAGTAAATGCCAAAGCCAAAGCCCAACCGTAGCGTTTCATCTGAAGGGGGCGTGCTTTAGTCTTTCCAGAATCGTTCATAATTACAACCCCTCAATCCTTTTCTTTTTTTATATGATACAGTGAGGAACGCAACAGTATAACCATCCTCACCCTTTTCGTTGGTGAAATCGCATTCCACCGGT
This sequence comes from Thermoplasmata archaeon, assembly GCA_036475875.1. Lineage (GTDB taxonomy): Archaea > Thermoplasmatota > Thermoplasmata. Next base: position 2,061 of record JAZGAR010000316.1, on the reverse strand, counting down.
ACCAGATTAAGAGCTTTGTCTATCTCCTCCTGATCAAGTGTAGTCGCTTGTTTTATCTCAGCGTCAATATCAAAGTTACTTTTAAGCCACTCAGCGCACAAACCCTCCAAGTTCATACCCAGATCCTCCAGTGCACATCAAAGTCAAACTATATACTTCTCAAGGTACTTCTCATGAATCCGTGGAACGTACCATCCCTTCTCCTTCACAAACCTCTCAATTAGTTCATCCTGAGTCGCACGGGGTATATGTTTTGGCCCTTCGTTAAGATTGACGCCCCCTCCCCTATGACACCCCCACGAACCCCCATGAAAGTGGCATGAGAGAGGAGCAATCCTATTATGGACTTTCCATAGCCTTTAAGCTTGTGAAAAAAGTAGGGAAACTATGGAAACTATTCCAAAAGCAAAATCTTGCCTTTCTCTGTCAACTCTAATACTTTACGATTACCCTTTGCAATCTCCCCCAGGTAACCACTAGAGACAAGCTGCTTTATCCTCTTCCTCACTGTTGGCCTGCTTACATCAAACTTTAAAGCAACATCCTTATAGGAAGGCTTCAAACTCTTGATATTCTGTTCATAAATAAATCTTATGGTTACAAGCAGGTTCTCAGTCAACTCCACTTTATGCATGGGTTTGACTTCCTCTGCCTCTTTCTCCAAGAGTCTAAGCTCTCGCTTAGATATAGTAGATGGATCGATGGAAACGATGACAACATGACCTGCAAGATATGCGAGGTCCTTAAGGCGTTGGATAAATGAGAGGGTATCCTCGAAGCCGTTTCTGAAAACCAAGTAGTCCAGCCTATCTATTAGGACTCCGCTTTTTCTAGCCAAGGCCTTTATTCTAAGTTCGATCTTAGAAAGATCAGGGGGCAGGGCCTCTTCTCCTCCGCTCCCAGAGATCCAAACGAACTCGACATCACCCTCAAAATCCTTCTTAAATTTTTCCTCAGGAGTTCTTGAAATAACAAATCCAGGATGACCAACTTTGAGGAGGTCATTGAAGGCTCCATACGACAACGACGGTATAGGCTCCTTTACCATGTAGAGGCTTCCCTCCTCTAACTTGTATTTCATAAGCTGCCTCTTCATTTCCTCTTCAGTTCTCTTACGCTCAGTGATATCTTCTTGGACAGTGACCAATAAGCTACCATGGATGGAATGCTCAAAGGCTGATACCGTGGCCTGAGTCCAAAATAAAGTTCCATCTTTTCTGATATTTTCAAGTTCAATTACTAATTCTCTGCTCTCATTCAAAATTGACATTATTTTATTTGCCGTTTCTTCAGGGCTCTTATCAGTGGGAGCATTTACGACGGAAACATGTTTTCCGACCATTTCACCAGGGCCATAGCCGAACATTTTGTTAAAGGCAGGATTGGTATAAATGATGATGCCATTATCTGACCGAATAAGAGTAACACCTTCGGCCATGTGGTCAAGCATCTGTTTGTTTAGACGCAATTTCTCCTCTGCATTCTTGCGCTCGGTGATTTTTCCCAGTCGCTCAGCAATGGCGTTGATCAGACTTCTTTCTTCCTTAAGAAATGGGCCCTCATCGCTTGCCGATTTTTTCTCTAGATAATAAACTTCAACAGCGCCACTTTTATTGTCATATACCCTGATATTGCTGGGTTGTTTCCATCGGGTTTTCTTGAAATTCTTTGTTTTGTATTCTTGACCTTCAAAAATGATCCTGGCACACGTAACCTCTGGATACTGCCAGGAAAAAGGGATAAGATCAGCTGTCCCTTGGAATATCTCATCTAACGAGATTCCTGGTTTCTCAACAAGATCAGATATGCCATAGAGACAGTTAAGCTCCTTAACACGCTCACCAAGATCATAAGTTCTCTTTTGCAGTGCCTCCTCCGCCTCTTTGCGCTCGGTGATGGCTGGATCAATAGTTCTTTCCTCAAAGGGTTTTACCTTCGTTTTCACTGTCCCTTCACCTCCTACTGTTATATTTGATTTGAGAGCGTAAATAATTTTGGGAAAAACTGGCTTTGTTTTAGAAAGTCACAGTTCAACAATGAGTAAAAAAACAGTGGGGAGAT
>JAZGAR010000315.1:0-5215 GCA_036475875.1 Thermoplasmata archaeon | reverse complement strand
GATGTGCTCCGGGAAAAACTCAGTTGATTAAACCTAATGAGGAGGTAACGAAATGCCCTTCAAAGTGATTGTAACCAAAGGTTTTGATCATATGAGCGAGGTTGCTGCCCAAATAGTGGTCAAAGACATAAAAGATACCTTGAACAACAGGGACAACTATGTCCTCGGTTTGGCTACCGGTAGTACACCTACCGGCCTTTACAAGCATCTTGCCAAAGCAGCTAATGCAGGGGAATTTGACTGCTCGAAGATCCTAAGCTTCAACCTCGATGAATACATAGGCCTCCCTGGAGAAAACGCTCAGCAGCGTACCCTGCATCCCGAAAGCTATGGTTTCTTCATGATGCAGGAGCTCTTCGGGCTACTTCAAGAGAAATTCAAAGAAACAAGTGTGCCCTGGGGCACGCTCATTGACCAGGAAAGACTTCTGGCTGAACTTAAGGCCTGTCCTGGTGATTGGGAGGAACAGGGTGCAGACAAGGGAAGGGCTATCGTAATCAAGACTGATGCTCAATCTGAATATCTTACCTGGATCCGAGATGAGATATTAGATGCGTACCGGAAAAAAATTGAGCGAGGCGGGGGAATTGATCTCCAAGTTGTGGGGGTTGGTGGACGTGGCCATGTAGCCTTTCACGAGTCGGGCATCCCTTTTGAGGGAAATAAAATGCTTCTGGTTAAGCTTGATGAAAATACCGTGGCAAATGCCGTACAAGACGGACACTTTCCAAGCAAGGAGCAAAGCCCGTGGTATGCCATTTCTATGGGGACCGAACTCGTTTACAGCGCAAAAACCGTAGTTCTTCTGGCCAATGGAGATCGCAAGGCAGAACCTGTAGCAGAATCCCTTTTAGATGATCCCACACCACTCGTCCCCATATCCTATGGGCAAATAAGTTCCGGGAAAGGTGGCAATATGATTTATGTGATCGATAAGGCCGCTGCCAAAAAGGTTTTGGAGAATGCAGACAAAATAAGTCAACGTGGTGTTGATATTGAGAATGTCAGTGACCAGGCAGCCTCTAAGAAAGTTGATGACTTAAAGTTCTTTAGAGACCCTGATACCTGTCTGATGGGATAGTCTTTTCCATATTCTTTTGATTCTTGTAATCATGACTATCTCAACTTGCTCAATGTTGAAGAGCTCTTCGGCAATTCCGCAGAAAAGATAGCGGAGTTCATCATATCTTCCGCCTCCACTGACAAATCTTAAATTCATCCTTTCGGCCTGCTTTTTATGCTGGGCACGTTATCGGCAATTCTCTTTCTTCACAAACGCAGGTGACAAATTTACATTAGAACTGTAATTTTTCATTGCAATTTTACAAAATGGCCGGCGTGCCTCGAAGCAGTGTGGACGTGTCTCTATTTTGGAGGATACGCTTCTCCGACATTTTCTTCCGGCCTACCGCCCGAAATTGAAGGTTAGAGAACAAGCGCATCCGAAGTTTTACTGGTTTGATCCCGGCGTTGCCCGGGCAGCCGCAGGGCTTCTTTTTGACCCAGTGGACAGGCTCTGGAAAGGCGCAGCACTAGAAAACCTAGTTTATCACGAATTAAGAGTTTACAACCTAACCCAAAGCAGAAACCGGACCATATCTTTCTATCGGACAGTCAGTGGGGTCGAAATCGATTTCGTAATTGAAACCCGGAAACGTCAACAATCTTCCCATGCTCACATTGCCTGCGTAGAGGTAAAAATGGCGGAGAAATGGGATAGGAAGTGGGAACGCCCCATGCGTTCCCTGTACGCTCACGATGGTATTCATGTGGATAAGATGATCGGTGTTTACACGGGTAAGAGAGCATACCACTTTGAGGGCCTAGACGTTCTGCCCGTAGAGGATTTCCTAAACCGATTGCATCAAGGCGAGATTTTTTGAATAATCATTATTGGCCTGGCTTTTTTTGGTATGGATGATCCAAGGAAAAAGAATTTGAGGCTTGGGATTAAAGAGATGGTACTTGCTTCATCAGGAAAAGGCAATACTCAGCTTTGTGAACGTTCTGCCCGGACCTCCCGTTGAACAGGGTCATCCCAAAATATCCCTGCCCCGGCATTGCCCAATGGGATAAGGCGATAAAAGAATCGAGTAAATTCTACAGGCACAGGCAATGGCCTGATCATGAGAATCCTTTATCGTTCAAAAACGTGTTTTCCGTGAGCTGACCCTTTTGGAGATTGCCCCAATTCTTGACAAAAGCTCCTTCAGTATAGAGAAAAAATTGACCTAGTGAAAAATCAGGGAATATGATATCATGGGTAAAAAATGTTAATCTTCTAGTACAAATTGTAGGCGCTTATGGATAAAATCTCTCCAGAAACATATGATAGGTATATCAAGGCAATCACCGATATAAGTAAGGCAATCACATCGGACAAATACCTGGAAGATATTCTCAAATTAATCGTTATGGTCACTGCTCAGGTTACCGGTGTTGAAATCTGCTCCCTGTGGTTGATAGAGGAAGACGAAAAAGGAAAAAGGGCAAGGCTCAAGGCCACCCAGGCAATTGACCCTGATTACTTCAAGGACAGAACCCTAAACATGAATGAAGGCGTGGTGGGATTTGTGGCCTCTACAAACAGGCCACTTATAGTTGAGGATGTATTACAGGAGCCCAGGTTCAAGGAAAAGGAGATGGCAAAAAAACTGGGCCTGGTGTCCATGATTGGTATCCCCCTGCATGTCAAGGAAGACAAGGTGATCGGTGTGCTAGATTGCTTTACGGTCCAGCCCCACGAGTTTTCAGAAACGGAGGTCAGTCTCATAACCACGGTAGCGAATCAGGCTGCAATTGCTATTGAAAATACACACCTTATGGTCAGAACCAAGATAATTGAGGAGGAACTCGAAAAGAGAAAAATGATTGATAGGGCCAAGGAGATATTAATGACAAAAAAGGGCTTCACAGCAGAAAAAGCCTTCCGCTGGATACAGAAAAAGAGCATGGATACCAGAAAATCTATGAAGGATATAGCCGAGGCAGTCATAATTTCCCAGGACATATAAAAACACAAAAAAAACACATAAAAACTTGACATAAGTTTAGTTTTTCACTATATAGCGTGACAGTAATTGTACACACGTAATAAATAGAAGTAATACAAGGGCGTATTACAAAAGACAAAGGAGTCCACATCATCTCAAAGATGAGATGAGTGGATTTTTTTTGTTCAAAAATATATCAGAAGGAGGAGTTGACATGGGCAATTTATCCAGACCAAACTCAAATGATGCAACAGGCACAGCAAATCGTTCAAGGAGTGTTGTCCCCATGAGCGGTATTTGCTCCCGGTGTGTTGATGGCTGTACAGGTAACTGTGAGGTATTTAAGGCAACTTTCCGCGGCCGTGAATTACTGTATCCAGGGCCTTATGGAGATGTAACAGCAGGTGCTGACAAGGAATATCCTGTAGACTACTCACATCTCAACATCCAGGGTTACGCCCTTGGGGCAAAAGGGCTTGGTGAAGGCATAGTAGCGGGTCCAGATACAGCCACCTTCCCTACAGCAAGTACAGAGACTGAATATGGCTGGGAGAAAAAGGTCAAAATGAGGCTTCCTGTTTTTACGGGCGCCCTGGGATCAACCGAGATTGCTCGCAAGAACTGGGAACATTTTGCGGTTGGGGCTGCATTAAGTGATGTTACCATAGTCTGTGGAGAAAATGTCTGCGGTATAGACCCAGAGCTTGAGCTTGACAATAACCGCAAGGTCGCTAAAGCCCCAGACATGGATCGCCGCATTGAGATCTATCGGAGATATCATCAGGGATACGGCGAAATACTTGTTCAGTTGAATGTTGAAGACACCCGTCTGGGAGTAGCTGAATATGTAAAGAACAAACATGGGCTTGATACCATAGAACTGAAATGGGGGCAAGGGGCAAAATGCATTGGTGGTGAGATCAAGGTGAACAGTGTCGAAAGGGCCCTAGAGCTTCAAAAAAGGGGCTACATAGTTACGCCTGACCCATCCGATAAAACCATACAGACGGCCTTCAAGGGTGGTGCCTTAAAGGAATTTGAACGTCACAGTAGAATGGGCTTTATAAGCGAAGAGGGTTTTCTTGCCGAGGTTCAACGCTTAAGAGAGATTGGTTTTAGCAGGATAACGCTCAAAACTGGGGCATACAGTCTGAGAGAATTGGCGATGGCCATCAGGTGGGGCTCGAGGGCCAATATAGATCTCCTCACCATTGATGGCTCTGGTGGCGGAACAGGCATGAGTCCGTGGCGCATGATGGAGGAATGGGGTATTCCCAGTATTTACCTCCACTCTGCCGCTTATGAATTCTGTAAAAAACTGGCTGACAGAGGAGAAAGGGTGCCACACATTGCCTTTGCTGGTGGTTTCAGCTCTGAGGATGGGATATTTAAAGGATTAGCTTTGGGTTCTCCATTTGTAAAAGCAATCTGTATGGGGAGGGCACTGATGATTCCAGGCATGGTAGGCAAGAATATAGCCCAATGGTTAAAAGAAGGTAAGCTGCCTAAGACTGTAAGCAGGTTTGGCTCAGCCGTAGAGGAGATATTTGTTAACTATGAGGCAGTCAAAGAGATAGTAGGCCCTGATGAGATCAAAAACATCCCCCTGGGTGCGATCGGTTTGTACAGTTACTGTGACAAAATACGTGTCGGGCTGCAGCAATTGATGGCGGGAACAAGAAATTTTTCTCTGTCAACTGTCTCACGGGAGGATGTGATGTCCCTTACGGAAGAATGTGCCAAGGTAACAGGTATTCCTTATCTTATGGAGGCATACAGGGAAGAGGCAGAGGCTATATTAAACAGCTAATCAGCAATGAGAATACAAAAGGGGAATCTGGCCAGGTGCGCGATTCCCCCTTTTTTTCATTCTGCCTTATTCCACTTGAGTCTGCCGTGGGGATATTTTCTTGTTCGCCTCCACATTGCTTCTTGACCAAACAACATATCGCACCTTCGGTGCGGACCTGTAGGGGTTCGATTTATCGAATCCCGCTTTGCGGGACGTCATAAATGCCGCCCCTACAAGGACTTAAAATGGGATTTCCTATACTGTCAAGTTAGCTCCTTGACGAAAAATGTATTATTTGATAGTTTTCCTTGAACACAATAATGTGCGTTAACCCTGACAAGAGGGACACCATGATCTCAATACCAAGACCTTGTTTCTCATAAAGAGAGATGGGGTTGAATGATATGAAGAGAAATCAGGATCCTGAAGG
>JAZGAR010000314.1:0-7718 GCA_036475875.1 Thermoplasmata archaeon | reverse complement strand
ATTTCGATACATTTTGGGTTTGTTCGCATCCGCAAGAATGGGTACCATATTCTTCCTCTCTTCGCAAACCGCTATAAGATCCAGAAAGGGCCTTTTTGAGAACTCAACACAGTAGAGCATGCCTTTTGATGCGATATCTGAAAGGTGACTGGACGTGGTGCCGGTTGCAGCACCTAGGTACAAAATCTGAGAATCTACATTTACTGGGAATACGCGACAGCCCTTGTGGAGCATGGCACACGCTTTGCTTCTTCTCGGATTCCAAGCCCTGTATTCCTCCCCCTCCCAGATGACCAGTTCCTCCCCGTAAACCTGATGAAGCGGAGCAAAATTCTTGGTCAAAAGGTTTTCACCATCTGTAAAAACACCGGTAAATTTCCATGGTCTTATGGCCATGTTCCTCCCCTTACACGACTCTCATGCCTTCTCTGTCAATATTGCAAACGAACACATCTCCGAAATTTTCCAGTTCGTTAGCCAAACCATCAGTATCGCCTATTGCAAATATGGAGTTTCCGAGCATGGACATGCTTGCAAGGCCAAACCTTCTTGTGGCTGATATAGCTTCCTCAAGTTCAGGCGATAAGAGACCTGTGCCCCTGGAAAATGCCAAGGAAAGCAACATCATCTCTTTCATTCCAGGTTTTTCTATCAATTGCGAAAGGCATTCATCTCCATATTCGTTAATTTTATTTCTGCGGTCAGGATGGGTGATTATGTCCTGGGTGGACAGTTCCTTCCCCACCACACAAAGTACAATATCCCTGTCTTCAATTTCCAGGTCTTCAAGGATACCAAAGGGAGGGCAACCTTCCCTCTTCCTGATGACAACACCGCCTACAGATTGCGGCATCACATCTCCAAGACCTGAGCCGCAGGTTATCTCTGCCCAATGGGCTATGCAGACTATTTCATCTCTTGAAAGGTCCAAATCCAAAGCCTCGACCAAAGCCAAGGAAGAGCTCAAAGCTCCTGCCCCGCTCATCCCGAAACCTTGACCTTGCGGCAGTTCCAATACACTTGAAACCTTTACCTGAAAAGGTTCATCGCCAATGATTTTACTCATTGCAAATTCCGTTACTTTGGCATCAGCCTTGTTATTGTTAATTTGAACCTCGACGCTCTTTTTTTCCGACTCAGAAACCTCAACTGTGGTATGAACACCTTTAGACAGACAAATGCCAGCACCTCTGGAGCCTCTTTTCCTGATATCCACTGCCTGATCATGAATCGCGAAAAAGCCAGTTACATGGCCGGGAACGAATGCACAGGCCCTCAACATATGTTCACAACCCTATCCAAAATTCTCTCCGCTATTTCTTCCTTTCTGCCGAAGATCTCTTCGACCTTCTCATCTTTGCCTATAATGTAAACACTATTATTATCCTGGGTGGTGTTGGAGATGTCGTTGGCAACCATCAACTCAAGCCCGATCTCCTTCATTCGCTTTTTTGCCTTTTCTACGAGCTCTTCTTTTTTGACCCGAAACTCGGCCTTGAATCCCACCAAACAGCATTTTGATTTTCTTCTTATTTCCTCGATTATCTTCGGGTTTTGCCTCAATTTTAGGGTAAGCTCTTCACTGCCAGAAGGTATCTTGCCATTGCGCTTCTCAACTGAGTAATCGGAAATCGCGGCGGGGATTATAACGATATCATGATTTATCCCATTGATCATTTCTTGTAATCCATGAACCGATTCGAATCGTTTTGTATCGATGAACCCAGGTAATTGAACCTGAGACCTGCCCATCCACAGCTCCACCTCACTCCCTCTTTCGTAAGCGTTCAGTGCAAGTTCGACACCGGTTCTCCCCGTGCTCCTGTTTGTTATGAACCTAACATCGTCAATTTCTTCTGCTGTCGAACCTGCAATCACGAGCAATTTTTTCCCGTTTAAATCTCTGTTGCCTAACGTTCGAATGACCTTCTCTACTATTTCCTCTATATCTGGCATCTTGGCCTTGTGCTCCTCGATTTTAGGTTCAATTATCTGGATGCCGATACCCTTGAGTTTTTCGATATTTTCCATGACAATCGGATGATTGTACATAGAGATATGCATCGCCGGGACTATGATAACAGGTATCTTGGAGCCAATGGCTGTGGTGGCGAAGGTAGTGACGCTTGTGTCGTCTATGCCATAGGCGATCTTTGATATGGTGTTTGCTGTGGAAGGAGCTATCAGAAGCATGTCAGCCTTATCTTCCACTTCCCCGCACAACTCGACATGTTTGACTTTTCCATCTATCTTTGTTATCGGGGCATTTCCTGTCGCAAATTCCAGGGAATTAGGATGTATTATCTTTTGCGCAGATTGGCTCATAACAGGATACACTTTTGCCCCGTGCCTTAACAATTCCCTTGAGAGTTTTACCGTCTCTACAGCAGCTATGCTACCTGTCACGCCTAAAACAATTCTCTTTCCCTTCAACTTGCCACTTTTTGTGCAGTAAAGCTTTCTGCTCGGATGCATCACGCTATGAATGTATTTATAGGATTTAAGGGTAATGGGTTTTATATTCGTTTTATTGAGGTAATGTCAAGGCCTTTTATCTTAACCATTATCGATATGTTGCGTTTTACCAACGTATTACGAGCGTTTAATTCTTTTATTATATCTAAAAGATGTAAAAGAAAGGTAAAAAGATCAATAGGCCGAAAATTTCAATAAAATAGGAAGGGGGGGCTAGCCTTGTCAGAAGGGATGGGATGCACTCTAACAACTAGCCCAAATCCCCTACTTAAATTAGATTCATGATACTTATAACTTTGCCAAAATTTTTAAATATAAAAAGCCCAAAACCTGTAAATAACCGGTCTTTTGAGGATTAACTTACAAATAACCGGCCTTTTGAAGGAACATCAAATCCTCTGTACTGAGCTTTTCTCCGGCCTTAAACCTTTCATAGATATCTTCAGCTTCTTTCTTTGTGGATGTCTCTGCTATCTCCCTCTTCGCCCTTTCCTTCTTTTGTCTCAAACCAGCTATGATCTTATCGAAATCATGAACCTGCGTTACCATCTCCACATGATTCTTGTGTGCTTCATCAGCAGACAATTTCGCCCTTATGAACTCCTGCTGCGCATTGTCAGCATCTTTCCTAAAACCGTCTCCTTCCTCGTACAATTTGCTCATAGCATCATGTTCTACCTGGGCACTATCGGCATGCTCGCTCACCTTTTGGTGGGCCTCCTCAGCCTTCTGTTTCCCCTCGTTTTTTTGTTTCAGGACTTCTTGGATTTCCTCGTTGCCTTCAAGCATCTTCTCTCTTTCCGTGATCTTGCCCTGCAAATCAGATAGAAGTTCTAAGAGCTCTCTTTCCTTTTCCACGGATAGCACAGATGTCATCTGTCTGAACTCTAGATTTCTCACTTCCCTTCTCAATTTGTCTAGGGTAATTCCATCCTTTGGAAGATGCTTTTTCTTGAGCGAACCGAGCGTTGCCTGAGTTTCAGATACATGCCTGTTCAACTTTTCTCTTTCTTCCTTCGCCTTTTTTACAAGCTCGTTCAGCTCATCCCTCTCTTTTCGGTGGGCATGGGCTTTTTCTATGCATCCTCTAGACTGGGCGTTGAGCTTGTCTCTCTGATCCGCCCATCTCCTCGCGGTATTGTTTAACTTATCCCTTCTCCTCCTGTACTGCTCCGCCTTCTTGTTCAATTTATTTCTCTTTGCCTCCAAATCTCCCAGCAACTCGGTCATGACTCTCTCCCTATTTCAAGCCTGATAATTTTAAATTGCATTTTACAACATATTTACACCACCTAATAATGTTTTCGGATTTTCTAAACTGGTTTTTATGGGATTCACGGATGTCTGTCCCCCATTCAATATCCCAGCTTCCCACCCTATTTTTTGCTAATGCGAAAATCACAAATCATATGATAAAGTCCACGAAAAACAGAAAACTTATTTATCCAAAAACTCATACGCCAATCTTCCCAGGAGAGAGTGTAAAATGGACTTTGCTTTGACCAGGGAGCAAGAGATGGTCAAGAAGATGGTGAAAGAGTTCGCCGAGAACGAGCTACGCCCTATCGCTGCCGAGATCGACAAGACCTGTGAATTTCCCGCGAAGACGGTAAAAAAAATGGGAAAACTCGGGTTGATGGGCATGACAGTGCCAAAGGAGTACGGCGGCGGAGGATTGGATTCGATAAGCTACGCCATAGGCGTCGAGGAAATCTCAAGGGTCTGCGCATCGCACGGTGTGATCATGTCTGTGAATAACTCCTTGGCATGTTTTCCCATAGAGAAGTTCGGCACCGAGGAGCAGAAAAAGAGGTTTCTCATTTCTCTGGCAAGCGGTGAAAAGCTGGGAGCTTTTGGCCTTACGGAGCCTAGTGCAGGCACGGATGCAGCTTCACAGCAGACCACAGCCAAACTCGAAGGAAACGAGTATGTCGTCACCGGCAGCAAGATATTCATCACCAATGGTGCTGTGGCAGATACGATTGTTTTTTTTGCGATGACGGACAAGAGCAAGGGTACCAGAGGCATTAGTACGTTCATTCTGGATAAGAATACTCCTGGTTTCTCAATAGGTACCATCGAGGACAAGATGGGCATTCGGGGCTCTGTTCAAGCTGAACTGGTTTTCGAGGATATGCATCTCCCAAAGGAGAACCTTTTGGGCGAAGAAGGCAAAGGCTTCAAAATTGCTATGATGACTTTAGATGGAGGAAGAATCGGCATAGCTGCACAAGCGTTGGGGATAGCCCAAGCTGCGTTGGATGAAAGCCTGAAATACGCAAAAGAAAGGGAGCAGTTCGGTAGGCCCATTGGAAAATTCCAGGCCATACAATGGATGATAGCGGATATGGCCACAGAAATTCAGGCTGCGCGTTTTCTGGTTTACAAGGCTGCGTTCACCAAGGACCAGGGCATGCGTTATTCAGTCGAGGCTGCAATGGCAAAGCTCTATGCCTCCGACATCGCGGTGAAGGCCACAAGATCAGCGATCCAGATACATGGAGGGTACGGGTTTGTCAAGGACTATCCTCTGGAAAGGCTTTATCGAGATGCAAAGATCACCGAGATTTATGAAGGCACCTCAGAGGTGCAGAGGATGGTGATCGCAGGAGATAAATTGAAATAAATGGAGGGGCGAGATATGAATATAATCGTGCTTATAAAACAGGTTCCTGATACCACGGATGTAAAGATAGACCAGAAGACAGGCACCCTGATTCGCGAGGGCGTGCCCAGCATAATAAATCCTGATGACAAGCATGCAATTGAGGAAGCTTTGCGACTCAGAGAAAAATTGGGTGGCAAGGTAACGGTGCTTTCCATGGGTCCTCCTCAGGCCTTGGATGCATTGAGAGAGGCAAAGGCCATGGGCACAGACGATAACATACTTCTTTCCGATAGGGCTTTTGCAGGTGCTGACACTTGGGCAACATCATATACATTGGCCACCGCCATAAAGAAGATTGGAGAATTCGATTTGATAATATGCGGGAGGCAGGCTATCGACGGAGACACGGCCCAAGTTGGCCCACAGATTGCGGAGTGTTTAGGCCTGCCACAGATCACGTACGTGCGCAAGATCGAAATCGAGGGCAAGACCGTGAAGGCTGAGAGGACCTTAGAGGATGGTTTTGAGAGAATAGAAACAAGCCTGCCCGTTTTGATAACCGTTATAAAAGATCTGAATAAGCCCAGGTATCCCTCTGTAAAAGGAATAGTTGAAGCGTGTAGAGATGCTGAGTTTCCGATTTGGACTGCAAAGGACATTGGTGCCGACCCGAAGAAAATTGGACTGGATGGTTCACCAACACAGGTAAAAAGATCTTTTGCACCCAAGCCGCACGGTGAAGGCGTGATGCTAAAAGGCACTGTGGAGGAGATGACAAAGGAGCTTGTTTCCAAACTAAAAGACGATAATGTGGTGGGATAGTAATGGTAGTCAGAGTTATTGAAGAGGAGTGCACGGGTTGCGAGTCATGTGTAGATGCTTGCCCCATCGAGGCAATTGAGATGGTGGACGAAAAGGCAAGGATCAAGGATAATTGCAACAGCTGCAACGCATGCATCGAGTCTTGTCCTGCGGAGGCGATTTTGGAGATAGAGAAGGTGGTTAAAGCCGAGGCCATGGACTTCAGCCAATACCAGGATGTCTTGGTCTTTGCCGAGCAGAGAGGTGGAGAGCTGAAAAGAGTGGCATATCAGCTATTGGGAGGGGGAAGAGCACTGGCGGATGAGTTGAATCAGGAATTAGCAGCTATGCTTCTCGGTCATGATGTCAAGGAATTGGCACAAGAACTCATCGCCCATGGTGCAGATAAGGTTTACATAGCAGATGACCCAAAATTGAAGAATTATCAGACCGATGCCTATTCATCTGTTATAGCCAGCATGATCAGTGAACATAAGCCGAACATAGTGATTTATGGCGCAACGCATATCGGTCGAGATTTGGCGCCACGAATCGCTCAGCGCCTGGATTTGGGCCTCACAGCAGATTGCACCGAGCTTACCATAGACCCTGAGGAGAAGATACTTCTTCAAACACGACCAGCATTCGGCGGAAACATAATGGCCACGATCATCACGCCCCGCACAAGACCGCAGATGGCCACCGTCAGACCTGGTATAATGAAGGAACTGGATAAAAACGAATCAAGAAAGGGAGAGGTAATAGAATTCCCTGTAAAAGTGAGGGATGAGGAGATCAAGACCAAGATTTTGGAAATAGTCAAAGAGGCCAAAAAGAGAGTTAACCTCGAAGAGGCCAAGATAATCGTCTCAGGTGGTAGAGGAGTGGGAGGAAAAGAAGGATTCAAGATAATTAGAAATCTTGCTGAAGTTCTTGGAGGCGAGGTGGGAGGTTCCAGGGTGGCAGTGGAAAAGGGATGGATAGAGCAGGATCACCAGGTGGGTCAGACAGGTAAGAGTGTGCGGCCGATGTTGTATATAGCATGTGGCATTTCAGGCTCGATTCAGCATCGAGCAGGCATGCAGAACAGCGATATAATAGTTGCAATAAACAAGGACCCGGATGCAATGATATTCAAAATCGCGCATTACGGAATTGTAGGGAATCTGCACGAGGTCGTGCCTCTTTTGATAGAGGAGTTCAAGAAGCTTGGGGATTAAGGTCTCCCTTTGAGTAATCCTTAAAACCCTTTTAGTATATTCCCCCTTAACATGGCTATTATCTTACCATAGAGATCCAGCACAGCACACCTAGCGATGCGCAAATGTTTGTTAATTTTTCATCCTCCTCATTGAAAAAGACTATACCGTGCATATTTTAAAGGAGGTAGATGTAATCAAGCAGCGGGAACATGCAACATTAAAAATAAATGTTCTAAGCTAATGAAGAATTCTATCCATTATTTATGCATTGTTAAATCCCCACAAAGCTGTATTTTGTTGGGGCAGCGGTGGATATCTGATAACCCTCAACCATGACCGCTTCAGGATCAAATGCTCCTTCGGGCATCCTTGTGGAATGCCATCTCCAACGCTGCACACTGATATTGAAATAGTTTATTCCAACTGTACCAGGAACATTATCGCAGTACCAATCTGTTGTTTGGTTACTGCTAATTTTCAGAGGTAAACCAAATGTATCATACTGACAGGACTTTTGCAAAAATTAAGACTGGGTAATTGTTAAATCCATTTTATCCGATATCCCATCGGGATGCACATGTATTGGAGAAGGGATGCAGATATTTTAGTTGGTAGACTGGAGGCATTTAGGG
>JAZGAR010000313.1:0-5469 GCA_036475875.1 Thermoplasmata archaeon | reverse complement strand
TGAACTCAATGCAGTCGAAGATTATTATGGGCTCAGTTAAACAAACATGCTGCATGTGAAGGTCACCATGGCAGTCCTTGATTCTATGCTCTTCAATTCTGTTCTTGATCGCCTGCTTCCTCGTCTTGTAAAACGCGTTTGTATGGTTTTTTATCGAATCAAACTGGGTTTTTGTGATGGACTTTCCAATGTAGTTCTTCGTTTGCTCAAAATTCTCGTCGGTGTTGGTCTTGATGACCATTATCGTGCCGAATTTACCTATTTCCGGGGAGGTAGCTGCCTCTTTATGGAAATCAGCGATCTTTTGGGCAACCCTTTCTACCATGTCAGGAGTTAATTTTCCTTCTTCAAGAAGCTTGTCCATGAGCTTATCCATGGGAATTTTCCTCATCTTGACCGCGTGATCCACGATTTCTCCTTTCCCTCCAACTGCCAAGGCTTCGCCCTCATCTGTTATTGGCACCACATCAAGGTAAACATCGGGTGAGAGTCGTTTGTTGAGTTCTATCTCCTTTTGACAGTAGTACAACCTCTTATCCAGGGTTGAAAAGTCCAGGAAACCGAAATTCACAGGTTTTTTGATCTTGTACACGTGATCGTCCGTTATGAATATGTATGAGATATGCGTTTGAAGCATCTTGACATTTTTTATAGGTTCAGGATAAGCCTCAGGTCTTTGCAAATCGTTTACTATGCTCTTTGTCATCTCAATCACCTGTTCAATCTATTATGATCACCTTCTTTCCTTGGCCGTACACCAGGCTCCTGTAGGCCTTCTTTACCCGGTCCCAGTTCTCCTCCCTGTCAAGAACCCAGTGTCTTCCTATGACCGTTACCACACTTTTGATGTTAAGTTTTTTGGTGAACTCTTCTATTTCATCTATGTATCTAGCCCCGCTCTCTGCCCGCTCACCCCTTCTCCCCAATATGGAGTGGATGTAGATCTTTTTAAGACCCTCAGATTGGGCCAACCTCAGTAAGGCCTTTAGATGCTCGATAGAACCGTGGGAGCTGTAAAAGGATACTATGCCGAGGAGGTGAAGATTTTGGTTTGAGGATCTTGCACCTCGCATTGTTTCCAGTAATACGGAGTTTTCAAAGAAACTCTTGTCTTTTACGGCATTGTCTATTCTCAACCTGTCAGAAGGAATTCTTCTCCCTGCTCCTAGATGAAGATGACCTACCTCTGAGTTACCCACGCTGCCTTGCGGCAGGCCAACAACTTCCCCTGCAGCGGAAAGCCTCGTGCTTGAAAAATTCTCCACAAGATTATCCATGGTCGGTGTGTTAGCCTTTTGTATGAGATTCCCTTTTGTCTCATCGTTAACGCCCCAACCGTCTAGTATCAGAAGAAGCAGCCTTTTTTTCTCATGGTGTTCATAGGGATTCTCCGCCAGTAAAGTTTTACCGGTCATGATCTCAGGCTTTTTGAGTCCCAAAATATTGAGGATTGTGGGTGCAACATCTGCCAGCTCTCCGTTTTCCCATAGACCTATTCTCTTTCGGAATGCATCATCAGGCTCAACGATTATGAAGGGAACTTGACTCGAGGTATGCCCTGTGTCGATTGTGCCATCTGGGTAGAGCCATTTCTCTACAGTCCCGTGATCTGCCGTTACGATGGTGGTTACCCCTAACCTCCTAGCCTCCTTAACAATCTCACCAAGGGAAGAATCTACAACCTCGACAGCCTTTATTATTGCGGCCTCATTTTCTGTGTGGCCTACGACATCAACATTGGCGAGGTTGGCTATTATTATTGGTATCCCCTCCTCCCCCAGCCTGGCTTTTATGGCTTTTGTCACCTCTTCGATTTTCATTTTGGGTCTTTCATCTGGGTTAGAAATCTTCAGTGAGGGGATGATGAGCCTTTCTTCACCGAAAAGGGGTTCTTTGGATTTTCCTTTGAAGAAATAGGACAAATGAACCGCTTTTTCGGATTCTACAATTTTGATATACCTTAATCCATGCTCCGAGAGAACATGGCAAAGGGTTTGGGTTGCCTTTTCTTGCGGGGGAAAGACGACCTTCACTTTGAGGTTCTTGTCGTACTCTATCATGGTCACGAAATTTAGGCTCAGCCCCTTCTTGACAGGAAAGGCATTGAAGTCCTCCTCAACGAAGCTTTTCGTGATCTCGATTTCCCTCTCTCCTCGAATGTCATAGAAGATAACATGATCTCCCTCTCTAAACCTTCCCAATGGAGCACCCTCTTCATCCACCACGACTATCGGTTCGAGGTTCTCGTCCCCTTCTCCATGATCATAGGCGTCCCTGACTGCCTCGGCCAAGGAAGTAAATTGTCTTGTCTCATCGCCTTTGTTCATCATCATCCTGTATCATACTCGGATATTTATAATCTGCTTTCGTGTCCTTCCCCCATTTTGGAGGTTAGTAAATTCGAATTTGATTTTTTACGCACATAGCAAACTTTATATACAATTTTAGGTATACCTAAATATGATTGGGTCAGCCTAAAAATATTGAAAGGGGACCAGAGGACTGAATATCATGTCTAACGGGTGTCATAGCACAAGTGAAATTTCTTCGAACAAAAAGATAAAGGGTAAAGAGGACAAAGACAAAGAAATAGACAAAATCCTGCTCATGGGCTACCCGAACGTGGGGAAGAGCGTGATATTCAATGCCCTCACCGGCGCGTATGTTGTGGTCTCCAACTATCCTGGAACAACAGTAGCTGTGGACCGCGGAAAGGCCGAGATATCAGGAATGAAAGTAGAAATCATAGATACACCGGGAATGTACTCCCTCCTTCCTATAACCGAGGAGGAGAGAGTCGCACAAGAGATACTCCTCAAAGAGAAACCGAGTTTGATCATCAACATTCTGGACGCAAAGAATCTCGATCGTATGCTGCATCTCACACTTCAGCTTATCGAGACCGGCCTTCCCATAATAGCGGTTCTGAACATGATAGACGAGGCAAAGGAAGAGGGGATGCAGTTCGATGTGGAGGCATTGGAGGAGGCACTTGGGATACCAGTCATCATGACCGCGGCAACCAAAGGTGAAGGGATAAAGGAACTGAAGAAGGAAATAACAACTGCCCTGAGCCTGGGCCTTCCATCGGGGCATATGGTGAGGTGCAGCCATGATATTGAGGAGGCAGTGTCTCAGGTAGAGAATCTGCTTCAGGGCGAATATTCCGCCCGAAAGAGGTCTATTGCTCTGCTCCTGTTACAGGGCGACTTTGGGATTGAAGCTCTTGTTAAGAAGGAGGATCCTGAGGTATTCAATGAAGTCATGAAGGTTGTAGCCCGCGTCAAGGAAACCTACGCAAAACCCCTTGATTATGTCATAGCCAACGCAAGACAGGAACAAATTGACAAAATCGTGGGTAGAACCGTGAGATCCGAAGGTGAAAGACCATTGGACCTGAAGGAACGCATAAGCAGGGCAATGATTCGGCCTTCAACTGGCATCCCTGTCCTGATATTTGTTATCCTCGGTTTATATTTCCTTGTGGGGGTCATCGGAGCCGGCGTGCTGGTGGATTTCATCGAGGGCGCGATTTTCGAGAACCACATCAATCCCGCAGTCAATGGATTCCTCGAAGTTTATGTTCCGTGGGACTGGGCTCGTGGACTCATCGGAGGTGAATTCGGCATCGTAACCCTCGGGTTCAGATACGCGGTTGCCATAATATTTCCCATAGTAGGGATTTTCTTTTTAGCGTTCTCTCTGCTAGAGGATTCAGGCTACCTTCCAAGACTCGCGCTGCTAATAGACAGGGTCTTTAAAAAAATTGGACTCAGCGGTAGAGCGTTAATTCCCATGACCCTGGGCCTTGGATGCGACACGATGGGGACCTTGGTGACACGCACCTTGGAGACAAAGAAGGAGCGGGTTCTAGCCACTCTTCTTTTGGCTTTAGCGATTCCATGCTCTGCACAATTGGGTGTGATCTTTGCAATCCTATCAACAAGCCTAATTGCACTTTTTATTTGGGCTTTGGTGATTTTCCTGGTGATGCTGTTCATAGGCTGGTTGGGCTCGAAACTCATTCCAGGGGGAAAGCCCCGATTCTTCATGGAATTGCCACCTCTCAGAGTTCCGAAGCCTTCCAACGTTCTCATCAAAACTTACACCAGGATGATTTGGTATTTCAAGGAGGTTCTACCGTTATTCATAATCGCCAGCGTTATATTGTGGCTGGGGGATATCACAGGTGTGTTCTCTGCTCTGGTCCAGGGACTGGTTCCTTTGATGGGGGGTCTCGGCCTACCGGGAAATGCGGCACCTGTCTTCCTATACGGATTCTTCAGGCGAGACTACGGTGCAGCAGGTCTGTACGATATCAGCAATACACTTACCATGGGACAGCTTACGGTGGCGGCGGTTACGCTCACGCTCTTCATACCATGCATAGCACAGGTCATGATGATGTACAAAGAGAGGGGCAAAAAGGTCACTCTCGCTATAATCGCCTTCATCTTCCCTTTCGCATTTTTCGTGGGCTTTTTGCTCAACCTCATATTTACCACACTGGGGGCATTGATCTGAGAAACGAGCAAATACACAAATGCCAATTCTGCGGCTTCCAATTCTCATGGGAGGAGGCTGAGAGTGCCTGCTCTTCTTGTCCATTATCATCATGTGATAAGCTCCGTTGTCCCAATTGCGGCTACGAGTACCTGCCCGAACCCAAATTCGTCAAGATCATACGTAATTGGAGAGGTAAAAAGAAAAAAGAGGTGAGCCAATGAGTATATCTGAGGATGCAGAAGAAATATTGGAGAAGCTTTGGTCTTCCCTTGTTGAGAAGGATGAAAATCGTGTAAAGGAAAAGGGTATAGAGGTGCCCTTACTCAAGGAGCTGAAAGCCTCCAAGCTCATCGCGCAAGATGCAAAAGGTATCAGGTTGACAAAGAAAGGGAAGGAGGTGGCTGAAGGTGTTATCCGTCGTCACAGACTCGCGGAGAGACTCTTTCATGATCTGATACGCATGAACAAGAGGAGAATGGAATCGGCTGCATGTCAATTCGAGCATATTCTTATCTCGGGTGAGGTGGAGGAGGGGGTTTGCACTCTCCTGGGCCATCCAAGGGAATGCCCACATGGCCGAAGTATACCGAGAGGGCTCTGCTGCAAGGAGCGCAGAGAGAAAGTGGGAAAGGTCATCCATCCTCTAAGCGAGCTTAAGCGAGGTCAGAAGGGCAGGGTCATATATCTTCAAACCCAGGACCGCAACATACTGAAAAAGCTTATGGCGATGGGAGTCCTTCCTGGGAGGAATATAGCTCTGATCCAGAGGTCTCCTTCCTATGTGTTTTCCATTGGAAGGAGTCAGGTTGTGGTTGACAAGGAAATCGCATCAAATATTTATGTGCGAACTGAATCGGGGTGATGTTATGAATGAAAAGTTGATAGTGAAAAACAGAACTTATAAACCGGTGGGGAGAATATATGAAAATTAAAACTTTCGAGGAATACATCGAAGTGGTCTAT
>JAZGAR010000312.1:0-6309 GCA_036475875.1 Thermoplasmata archaeon | reverse complement strand
TCCGTTCACGGCAACAGATTCGATAATCCATATCTATGTTGATGATGGTGTGTATACGGTTACGCTGACCGTGGAGGATGATGATCGCGGAAATACCACATCTTCAACGAAAATCACCGTTAACAATGTGGCACCCACAATCGAACCCTTTGGACAGTTCACAGTTGATGAAAGCTCATCGTTAGACCTCACCGCAATCTCCTCAGACCCAGGCAGCGACGACCTAATATTTACATGGGAATTCGAGCTCGGACCCACAATATCAAGCATTCACTACAACGATGGCGTTGGTCCAGAGCCTATTTATGATCCCATCACCAATGAGATTAAAAGTCCAGGAGGAACCTATCCGTTCTCAATTACTGATACGGTGATTCATACCTATGGCGATAACGGTGTGTACAATGTCACGCTGACCGTTGCAGACGATGACGGCGACTCAACCAGCTATATTACAAATATCACGGTGAACAATGTAGCACCGACAATCACGCCGTTTTCACCTACCACAATACTTGAAGAGGGTATACCCTTAACTCTTTCAACAGCCTCCTCAGACCTAGGCAGCGACGACCTTACATTCACCTGGGAATTCGAACTTGGCCCAACAATCACAAATACGTACTATAACGATGGCTCAAACCCAGACCCATATCCAAGCCCAGGGGGAACCTATCCCTTCTTTGCAACTGATACTGTGACTCATACATATGGCGATAATGGTGTGTACAATGTCACACTGACTGTTACAGACGATGACGGTGGTTCAACCACTTACATCACAAATATCACGGTGAGCAATGTAGCCCCTACAATCGTGAATGTGGAAGCCTACATGCATGTCAACTTCACCTTGAGAGTCGCAGGAGAAAAATATCATTCTGTAAACATAACTTTATATGAGGATGATGTTGAAATATGGAGTGCTGGGGTTACCAGGCAACCCGGGAGCCCGGATGAGCAGGCTGCTACTCTTTCCGGCTATATCATAAATCTTGGAAGCAGTTATCGGGCTGTGGTTGACTATCTCCCCAATGACCCAAGGGTAAACGGGATGGTATGGGGTGGAAATCCAGTTTGGGTCATTTTGGAGTTTCAGGATGGGACCTCTGAAAGGTTGCACCATACTTTCAATGTGAGAAAATCCTATTGGAATTCGGATCATTGGAATCATATCGATCCCTGGGAGGTTGATTTGACAGGTACAATACTTAAACATGGCATAACCTTCGAAGCCACAGCCACTGACCCAGGGAGTGATGATCTAACCTTCTATTGGGAATTTGGCGATGGAGGAACCTTAGGACCGAATACTTATTTCAATGATGGCATGAGCCCGGATCCGTTTCCTAGTCCAGAGATAAATGCCATCCTTGCTACAGATATCGTTTACCATGCATACACTGCCTCTGGCACATACACAGTTACTCTAACTGTCATGGACGATGATGGTGGGATTGCAACGGCAACCTGGATAATGGTGATACCAGGATAGTTTTTTTGAGTAACTGATTGCTCCCAACAATAATGGCAACAAATTTCACATCACCTTGGTCATAGTCCCTCTTCTCTATCTATTCAGTTTCTCTGATACTTTTCCAAGAGCCAAGGGAAGGTATTTGATCTTGATCCAACACAATAATTAAATTCTCCAAATTATTACCCAAGAGTATACCAAAAAGCTTGGGGGACATGTGAATGGAGTGCAACATCGAATCAAACAAAGACGATTGCGGATGCACATACGAGCCCTGCGAAAGGAAAGGGAAGTGCTGCGAGTGCATCAAGCATCACAAGAAATTCGGCGAGCTGCCGGGCTGCCTGTTTCCTCCCGAAGTGGAGAGGACCTACGACAGATCCAAAGAGAGATTCCTCTCGGCTTGGAAGTGAATGGGCTTTATATCCAGCGGGGAGGACAAGGTAAAAGAGGGGGAACGACTCTTTCCCAAACAAGATCCTGGAGGTTTTACGATATACATCGGCATCGATGACACGGATTCTGTAAAGGCCATGTGCACCACCTACCTGATCTCCAAGCTCATTTTGGAGTTTCGGGAATGCGATGTGATAGGTTACCCCAGGCTGGTGAGGCTGAATCCCAATGTGCCTTGGAAGACGAGAGGCAATGGTGCAATTTCCCTCAGGCTCGGTAAAGGTGGTGGGAAGAGGTTTTTAATAGGCGAGATCGAGGGAAAGAAGTATTACGGATTCGAGAGAGGAAGGAATGTGGACATCGAAAATACCCAGAAGCGAATAAAAGGGATCATAGAAGAAAATGCGCAGTTCCAGGAAAAAAACACGAACCCTGCATATGTTGTCATGAAGAACAAGCCGCCTCAATGGCTCTACTGGAGGGCTGTGAGAGACATCGTGGATTTGCACGATGTAATAAAGATATTGAAAAAATACGATGCGACCTTCAAGGGATACAAGAATCGCAGGGGCCTTATTGGTGCAACTGCGGCAATTTCATGGCGCCCGAAAGACAGAACCCATGAGGTTATCGTCTACAGGGAGAGGAAGAGATGGGGAACTGGGAGGAGGATAGATGGAAAATCGGTTATTAGGATGGATAAGACTTTTCCTTCTACGTTCAATAATTATGACTTTCATAACAATATCGTGGCAATATCACCCAACAGCCCGTGTCCCGTGCTCTTCGGGATTCGAGGCGATAAGCCAAAAGATCTGCCAAAGGCAATGGGCACCATAAAATCAGAGAGAAGGGACAGATGGATTTTGTTCGAGACGAATCAAGGCACAGATGAGCACCTCCAAATAAAGAAAATAGAGAAAGTATCAAGATATCATTCTGTCATAACCTCAGGTGAAGTATATTCAAAGCCAAAAACCATCGAAGGCGGTCATGTGATATTCACAATAATCAAGGGCAACACAATCGACTGCGCAGCCTACGAGCCTACAAAGGAGTTTCGCGCTCTGATAAAAAAACTCGTGCCCAAAGATAAGGTCACGGTTTACGGGGGGGTGAGAGAAAAGCCTTTGACTATCAACATCGAGAAGATCAGAATAGAAAAACTGGTAAAGAGCTACGAAAAGCTGGGAAATCCATTCTGTCCCAATTGCGGGAAAAGAATGAAATCCATGGGTAAAAACGCTGGTTACCGCTGTCCCAGTTGCAAGGCAAAGGTTGGGGAAAAAGAAGTTGAACAAAAAAGGGTGAAAAGGGATATAAAGAAGGGAATATATGAGGTCCCAGTATGTGCGAGAAGGCACTTGGCTAAACCGTTGAAGAGGTTAAACTAATAGCACACATAAGGGAGAAAAAATGACGAAATGGAAATGCTCGATTTGCGGCTGGATATACGACTCACAGCACGGCTTGCCCGAGAAAAAAATTGGACCGGGTACGCTCTTTAAAGACCTTCCCGAAGATTTCAGATGCCCAGAATGCGGGGCAATGAAGAAGTGGTTAAAGGTGTTGGAGGAATAATATGATCTTTATGCCTCGCTCTCCTTTGGGTTAAGTCCCCTTTGAACGATACGGTTTACCACAACACTTGCATCCCTTTATTACCCCTATTGATGGCTGATTACAATCTGCTCCAATTCTTTGAGGATTATAGAATCCTCCTTTTTTCCAAGGAACGTTACAGCAAGCATTATATTATTGGAAATGCCAATGATGGCGATTTTTGAGCTCTTGGTACGAACCACGACCCCTTTGACATTATCTTTAAGTTCTATTGAAAATGCTTCAGCTGAACCCATGAGAATGGCTGACATCCCAAGGAATCTCTCCAGGGATGTGCTCCTCCGCATACTTCCTTGAACGAACATGCCTGTCTTGGTCATCAGTAGGGCGTCTGTAACAGAAGCCATTTCCCTGATTTCCTTCAGCATCCCTCTCAAAGACTTGATATCCTCCATATTCGTCACCGATGAAGCCCCAATGACATTGTTTTCGTCTTGGAAACAGGATGTGTAAAGAGGTAAGAGTTGATAAAATTTTCTTTTGTCTAATCGGCCTAATAAGGGGTTTTGTTGGCTCTACTTCGCCGATATACTGGCATTTATTGTGCTCTCTTTCAGCTTCCTTCTGATCAGGGCAATTATCACTATGAAGGCCAATACAATGTCCATAATTACGAGTAACAACCATCCTCCTTCTCTAGCTATTACCGGGGGCTCCTCCTCGATGAATAGGGCTCTGCTTAGGTTGTAATCGTAGGTATCCAGCTCTATCAAACCATCCTCGTATTCATTTGTGGGCTCCCCAAACCGAAGCTGTGCAACACTGGACCTGAAATCCTTGTAATCCACGAAAATCTTGTCTGAGGTTGAGAAATCCAGTATCTGCTGTACGCTGTTATAATATTCAATGGTGGGAGCCCTGGACTCTCTAATGATGGGGATTGAACGCTCCACGATCTGGTTGAAAGGGCCTATGGTACCAACAGCATAACCGTAAACACTAAAAGCCCACAGCTTTCCTCTCTGTGATGCGAACTCTCCTTGAAATATGTCGATTTCAAAATGTCTCTGTCCTTCGAGGGCGCTTGGATCCGTCAACGTTCCAGACCAATCCACATCGCCATCATCGTTGTAGTCGATGGTCATGGTCAATGTTCCCACAGTAGGATCATCGAGATTTATCGGTGTAAAGGAGAGGTCAAGGATCAATTTTTTTGCCTCACCCGTGATGTAAACATAATGTGCCAAGCTCGTGTTGAACATCTGTAATTCGTTCTGACCGTGATGTAAAGAGTATTCACCATTCCATTCGGTGGCCAGCACATCCGTCCTTTCTTGGGCTGTGGTGTCGTTGATAACATCCAGATAGGTTTTCAGAGCATGATGAACCGTGGCATCAGGATTTTCGTCCCTGAGCTTTTCGAGGGTCAATGCAAGCCCTACAGCCCTCTCCACGTTAACCAGACCATAGCCTTGGGCAAAATCATGTGGCCTTCCCTCCAGGCCAAAACTGTAATTGTCAGGCACCCCGTTATCTCCGTTCGGTAGGATGTAATCTGCAGTGGTTTCCAGGATGTATTCAGCTTCATGAATTCTGGTCTCGGGATCTGTCCAAAACCCTTCATCATCTGTTGAGGAGTCATCATGCACATCGCTCATCTTCAAACTTGGAGCCGCCTGGAAAAGCAGAGCAACAACTCCAGCGATGTGGGGTGTGGCCATGGATGTCCCGCTTGCAGGAATGTAGTAAGGGTTTTCAGTGTTTGATATCCCCATAAGACCTGCAGAGTCCCGAGCAGACCATATTCCTACACCAGGAGCCATTATGTCCGGCCAGGTTTCGTTTAATTCCCTGTCACCTCGAGAGCTGAAATCTGCAAGGCCGCTACCATCCCTCTGGCTTGCCGCAACACAGATCGCTGCGGGAACGTTACCGTAGATGTTGGTTGTTGATCCATCACCATCTCCACCATCATTGCCAGCCGCAAAAACCACCACCACATTGTTATCGTACGAAAGCCTCCTGGTCACCTCCATCACGGCGTCCCTGTTGTTTGCATCTATTTCAGGTTCATACCCCCAACTGTTGGTCACGACCCTGATGTTGTAGGGATTTGCGTTTGGACCGGAATTCTCATAGACCCATTCAAGGCCTCCCACTTCATTGGTTTCCCAGGGGTCTCCGATGCTCAGGCCGATCAGGCTTACACCTGGCGCAACGCCCCTTCGAGCTTCGGCGGAAGCCTCGCCGGTTCCTCCCACTATGCCAGCACAGTGAGTGCCATGACCAAATAGCGTGTCGGTGTTCTCCATCTCCTTCCAACCGCCGGGGTGGTTCACATCCTTTTTCAGGTTTAAAATTACCTTCTCCTGGTAATCCAGATCAGGATGAGTTGCATCTATACCTGTATCGTCCACCACAACCGTGACATCCATACCGTCGATAGACGGGTATATAGCTCCAAAATCCTTCACGATCCTGTTCCATGTGTTGGTGGCGTTTATGGTGGATGTGGAGACCTCGAGGTTGTATTTTAGTTTGTCATTGGTCTCTATCCAATAGGTTCTTTCGTAATTGCTCAAGGAGATTATCCCTTCCCTGTTACCGAAGACATGCACTGCAGGGATGACGTGAAAAGTCTCCACAACCTTAAAATCCAGCACCCTTAAAATAGCCAAATCTTTCCCTGTGACGACATTCTTGAACTGTACTATCAAATTGAAAATCTCACCATCCTCTGCAACTCCGAGCTTCTCAACGAGCGATGGAGTGATCACTTGATGGTTCATCTCACCTGAGGTATCATCAAAACTCCGCGATAGGGCGAGTCCTAGGAGGATGATAATGAAAAATGCATGCCGCTTAATGAATTT
>JAZGAR010000311.1:0-5811 GCA_036475875.1 Thermoplasmata archaeon | reverse complement strand
AAAAGGGTGAGAAGCCCGAGTTACCCTTCTGGCTCTCCACTACCCAAATAAGATTTATACCTGTCTCCGAGGAATGTACCACAGAATGTGATGGTCTCGCAAATGAGCTCGATGCGAGGGTGGACATCGATGATAGGGATGAGAAGGTCGGAAGAAAGATCAGGGATGCGGAGAAGGAATGGATAAATATGATCATAGTTTTCGGAACAAAGGAGAAGGAAAGCAAAAAGCTACCAGTTAGGCTTAGGAGCGGTGAGATTAAGGAGTATACGGTTGGCGAGCTTAAAAAAGAAGTCAAACATAGGCTAAGCAGCTATCCCCTTGAAGGCTTGACGCTCCCAAGGCTTTTGAGTAAAAGACCTATTTTTAGGGGATAGAAAGTAATTTCCCAGAAAAAAGGACCTGCCAACTTTTCTATTTCGATTTTTTCTTGGCCTTCTTCTTAGCAGTTTTTCCCTATGTGGACTTTGTTTTCTTCGTACCACCTTTCTTTGGCTTGCTTGTTTTTGTCTTCTTAGGGGCCGATTTCTTCGCCTTTGTAGCCTTTGGCTTCTTGACCTCGGCTTTCTTTACTTTAGGACTCTTTATGGCCTTCTCGAATTCTTTTTTTAGGAACTTGATCTCTTCAGCTAGCCTGTCTGCAGCGTTCTTAACAGCCGTCTCAGGGTTCACTCTTTGAGTTCTCACGGTCAATATCGGCTTATCGAGCTGCGGATGCCCGGTTTTATACGCGGCTAAAAGCACATCTTTGTCGTTTATGAGCTTATCGATCAATGGATGTACAATCGTTTCTTTCACATCAGTAAATTCGATGACAACCAACTTTTTCTCTTTTGATACCAGGTTTAGCTCCAAATTATTGGCCTCCTTTACGAGAGAACTGCATCATGATAGCATGTATCGTTTTTATAGTTTTCCTGTTCCATGAAGGTTTAGGCCTCTGGAACCCTGCTAAACCGACAAAAAACCCAAAACCATCTTCAGAGCTTCTTCAGAAGCTTGATTTTTAATTTCATACCTCTCACCCGTGAACCTGAACTCCTTCTCCATCGTGGGTTTAAGTGAGGCTAAACCTATATACACCAATCCCACAGGCTTATTTGGCGTTCCTCCACCGGGCCCTGCAATCCCTGTCACAGCCAGACCTAGGTCGCTTCCGCTCATCTTTTTAATCCCTTCAGCCATGGCTTTTGCGGTCTCCCTGCTCACAGCGCCGAAGCTGTCTATTATAAGCTTGGGCACGCCAAGTAATTGAGCTTTTGAGGTATTGCTATAGACAATTACGCCCCTATCAAAATAATCTGAGCTGCCGGGTATATTGGTTATACGGTGTGAAATCAAGCCTCCTGTACACGATTCTGCAACAGCTATACGGAGCTTATTATCTCTCAAGGCATCACCTAAACGCTTCTCTAAACTCTCCTCCTCTTCGCTCATCCAAATGCACCCCCTTATGCCAGGTCCTTCAGTCTCCCAACCCCATCTATTTCGTCTATTACCTCTACAACCTCCTTCGGCAGGAGATTCCTCCACTCTTCTCCTGCGATCATCCTTCTTCTGATCTCTGTACCGGAATATTTCCCAGGCTCGTGAAGCTTCAATTCTACAACGGTAAAGCCGCCTTCCGTGAAGAGCCGTAGGCTCAATGGGTTATGTGCATACACCACATCAAATTTTGGTGACTGCGAGACCACATGAGATACCCATGCCGCATATCTATGTAGATCTTCTATGGTGACGAGATGATAATTTTCGATGCCTTGAGCCATTAACGCTCGGGAAATCATAGTGTATCTCTCTCCGGCTGAAAAAGGGTTTTCTAACGAATGGCTGTACTGTGCACTGCCTATGGCTATTACCAAGTAATCTGCATCCTCCGTAATCTCCTTCACAACCTTTAAGTGGCCGTTATGGAAGGGCTGAAATCTACCCAGAAGCAAAGCACGCATCTACATCACTCATAATCGTCTAAATCAACTATCTCCTCCATGAAGTCCTCTAAGCGTTCACACTGAAGGGTGAGATATTTTATACAGTGCTCACAGCAGTTATCATCAAATAGGTTCTTAAGTTTGTCATTGAATTCATAGCATTCTCTGTTACAGAACTCGTTTTCCTCCTCCATCCATTCGAATCCTTTTTTCCATTCTTCCATAATCGCACACCTTGCGATTTACCCTACAGAACATATAACCAAAAAAAGCTTTCGACCGATGAAAGTTCTATTGCGGATAGGGTCTATCGACAGGTCTCTTCTCAGGAAGATGAACGTCGGGTTTGTGTTTTGGTACGAGACTGCTCAGTTTATTGAGCAGACTATCCTTTTCCGCTCCAACTAAGGCATGTGTAAGTACATCCTTTAGGGTCTCCACAGGTATGACCTTGATTTTTTCTTTGTACTTTTCCTCTATCAAAACATCGCGCATATTCGCCTTTGGTATCAAGACCTTCTTGATTCCTGCCTTTGCAGCGGCTTCGATCTTCGCAGTGATGCCCCCCACAGGTAATACCTTCCCCCTCACGCTCAACGAGCCTGTCATGCCTACACCCTGATCCACCTCTACCTCTTCCATGGCCGATATCACCGCAGCGGCAACGGATATGGATGCAGAATCACCTTCGACACCTTCATGGGTCCCTATGAACTGTATATGCACGTCATACTTACTTATATCCTCTCCAGTGTATTTTTTTATGAGCGCAGAGACGTTCTGCACCGCTTCTTTAGCGATATCACCGAGTTTTCCTGTGGCTATTATCGAACCGCCGGAGCGAGAATGGGCAGGTGTTACCTCTGCAACGATGGGAAGGACTATACCTGAGTATTCCGAGATACCCGCCTCTCCGCTTCCCATCACAGCCAGACCGTTTACCACTCCGATTTCTGCACCTTCAGTCACGAATGTCCTGTAATCCTGTCTTCTCTCTATGTACCTGTCTGCCACCTGCTGTTCCAAAGTTTTGGCTATCTGCTTGGCTCTTAGAACATGCTTTTGGTTCACAATGTTTGCATTCTCCTCATGGGCTATATCACCCGCTACCCTGATCAAACCGCCCAATTCTCTTAGACGCAGAGCAAGCTGCCCTCTTCTGCCTGCTCTCCTCTGGGCTTCGTGGATGATCTCCGCCACCGCGTCCCTGTCAAAATGGGATATTTTCCTGTCCTTTGACACCTCTTGTGCCACGAATCTGATGAGTTTTTGCCTATTCTCGTAGGTATCTTCCATGGTGTTCTTCATGTATATCTCGTAGCCATATCCTCTTATGCGAGATCTCAACGCAGGATGCATTCCCTGCACCGCGTCCAAGTTTCCTGCAGCAACCAAAATGAAATCGCAGGGCACAGGTTGGCTTTTTACCATAGCGCCGCTTGAACGCTCGCTCTGGCCTATGATGGGGAACGCCCTTTCCTGAAGTGCCGTTAACAGACTCTGCTGCGATTCTAGGCGAAGAATGTTGATCTCATCTATGAAAAGCACACCCTTGTTGGCCTTATGAATGGCACCAACCTCCACACGTTCATGTGCTGGTGTTTCCAGGCCGCCACTTTGGAATGGATCATGCTTCACATCCCCCAGCAATGCCCCTGCATGTGCGCCTGTTGCATCTATAAAGGGAGCCTTCTCGTCCGGAGAATGTGAATACAAGAGTTTTGGCACCAATATGGTATCCCGTCTCCTGCCGGGATAATTGAGTACCATGAACAACAGCACTGCCGCGAAAATCCCCAAAATAAGCACCATAGCATCTATTGTAATCGTTCCTGTCTCTGGATCCCGCCGAATTGAAAGAAGCAAAGCTATACCAATTATCATAAAGGCTAGGAACATGGTCATGGAGGCCTTCTGCTCCTTCTTTCGCATGGCTTCGGCTTTCTGCGCGTTCACTATTTCCTTGCCCTTTCCTGCGGGCACCACCCTTATCTTTGGTTCATTCGGGTCTTCAGAATTATGGTAAGCGATTACGTCCTGTAACTCATCTTTGGGCAAAAATCCCGTCATGGAATTTGCAAGCATGGACTTTCCTGTGCCAGGGTCGCCGATGAGCATCACATGCCTTTTCTGCTCAGCAGCCTTTTTTATCACCACAACCGCATCATCTTGACCGATAACCTGGTCCACAAGCTTATCGGGAATTTCTATTTCCTTCGTGGTTTTAAAATCCTGGGTTTTTATCCACTCTCTTACACTGGGAAGTTCATTGTCTAAGGAGAATTCACTTGTTCTCTTTTTTGTATTTAATTCGAAGCCCATTGTGTGTCACCAGAAATGGCATATTAATATATGGTGAGTTGAATACATAAACTTTTTCATATATAAGGTTATATCTGTTAGTCTTTTTGACGATTTTGAGATAATTCAAACGGGTTATACTTTTCGGCAATAATATTAAAAGCATCGTTAATATTACCTTATTTGGTGTGATTATGGACTACGATTTGCCTTCAATAGCAGAATGGTTCCATGGGCACTACCAGCCTTATATAGCACTAGGCATAAAGATGGGGGAGTTTGCCATGCGCCTGCTTGAGGCAGAGAGGCACGAACTCCTTGTAACCGCAGAAACAGGGACAAAGCCAACCTTTTCGTGCATGACTGACGGTCTCCAGTTGGTAACAGGCTGTACCGTAGGCAATGGCCGGTTGAAGGTCCTCGAAAAGGGTACATTAGCCGCGACATTTTCCAAAGATGACAAGAAGATAAGGGTCGTGGCTAAGGAATTCCGGTTCGATATGGACCACATCACCAAAACCGATCCTGAAGGACTTTTTTCGTGGGAGTGGAAGTGAAAAGGACACTTCATTTGATGTGGTAGAGGTTAAAATAATCTCAGTAATCTGTAGAACCCTGCAATCGATTTCCCTTTTTGTACCCGATTTTTTATAAAGAAGATGTTGGCCAATTTCACCTGTCTATCATAGTATTTATTGGTTGCGTTGATGAGCCATCTTCCAATATTTTCCCAATATCGAAGCTCTTTTAACATAGGTCGTATTAAAACGTTATAATCCCAACCCTCGATAATTGCCTTGGTACACAATTTTGCAGAGATTATGCTGTATTTCAATCCAAAACCATAAGATTGATCTGAGAGGGAAGCCGCAGCGCCTATGAGGTATATGTTACCTTTCTGGTATGTATTGAAATCATACCATTTTTCAAAATCGGTCCATTCGCTGAGGATATTTAAATCCCTGGCCCTGGCAAACTCCCTCAGTCTTTCCCTCACATTCCTGGTATCTGTCTTCCTTGCAATGCATGCGGAGGCCAAAGTGGCCTTTTGCTCTGAGATGGGTACGAGATATCTGTACCCTCCAGGCGCCACTTCAGTTTGGAATGTACATTCCAATTTCCAAATATTAAAATCACCTTTTACAGTGGAGCCTATTCCCACGCCCCACATCTTTGGTGAGTGTTTTCTCATCCCTGCAAGTTGTGCAATTTTGGACCGGTATCCGTCTGCACCCACGATTATGTCAAAATCTTTCAGTTCATCAAGTGATGTTATTTTCGAGGAGTAATGAATTTTAACTCTTTTCCCAACTTCTTGTCTCAATTCCGCATCCAACCCTTCTTTGCCACCGATCTTATATGTATAACCGATCTTTCCTTTCCATGTAGCCTCCCGTTTTTCCGAGGAGAAAGTGAGCTCCGAAATAGTGTGGGTAGGTTTAAGATCTGGCACGAAAGCACAGTAGTACATTCCCCCCTCCATTTGCAACGGACGAGAGTCTTTATTCTTCTCTTTGGCTTCGAAGATCTCAACATCTGCATGCTCCTTCAAAAGCTCTGCGCACCTGAGCCCGGCTAT
>JAZGAR010000310.1:0-5316 GCA_036475875.1 Thermoplasmata archaeon | reverse complement strand
CCGAGAATAGAATAGACGAGGCTGTGGAATGCTTTGATAAAGGATTAGAACTTGATCCTGACAGCACCTCCTTCTGGTTTGAGAGAGGAAAAGCCCTGATGAAGACCAACAAAAACAGCGAGGCAATTGAGGCCTTTGACGAAGTTCTTAAAAGGGAGCCAAAGCATATAGGCGCCTGTGAAGAGAAGGCGAACGCACTGAAGAATAAAAAGATGTGAATGAGAATCAAATGCGAGGGTAGCCATCTAGGTGCCATCTGAAAGACAGCACCGACCCTCAGAAACCTGATACGGCTCTAAGATATAGCCGGTTTTCCAGGGAGCAAGCTTGGCTACCCTCTTAGCTTTCAAACGCCACAATGCGAGGGTAGCCAAGCCTGGTCAACGGCGCAGGATTCAGGGTCCTGTCTCGAAGGAGTTCTTGGGTTCGAATCCCATCCCTCGCATCTCTAATTTTTATATAATTATATACGATGCTAGGGATTCGTGTTCAAGTTATGCTTGTAGATTGCTTGTGTCTTAAGCTTGAACACCCATCCCCTCGCATCTAATCATTTTCTAATTTGAGAGGAATTATAATTGTTTTACAAGCATGTGGGATTCCACAGTGAAGAAAAACGATAATAAGTAAACGCTTCACTTGCTCTTTTGTGCGATCTTTGCGCCAAATGCCTTGCTCTTTTCCTCTGCTCCCAATGCCAGCGGTCCTTTCATTCCTGTAACCTCCACAACAAGGCCGTCGACCACCTTCGAAGCACCGTATTTCCCCATAAAGGTTTCAATTTTTTTTGTCGCACCCTTAGAGGCATTCTTAAAGCGAGTGTCGAAGGCTGCGAATTTGGCATGAGAGAGATCCAAGTCTTTCAACCCTTTTAATAACTTCTTCGTATCCTTCTTCACGCTCCCAATATGAGTGGGAGATCCCAATACGATCAGTTCATATTTTCCGATTTCGGCAGATGAGGTCTCAGTCACGCTCTTCAGGTCCACTTCAATGCCCTCACCTTCGATTCCAAGGGCAATAGCCTCGGCAACCTTCTTCGTGTTGCCGTACTTCGTATCATATATGACTATAGCTTTAGACATTTCATTACCTCCTGTCTTCCTTTTCAATTTAAGGTTATTATACCTATATATCTTTATATACTCATGTAATTTTCCCTAAGGCCCTCTAAAACCTCCTGTGCCATCTTTGTATAATCCACCTCCAGAAGCGCGATTTTTGTCTCTTTGGTATCCCCATCAAAGTAAAGAACTCCAAATTGTGAAGTGTAGAAACCATAACCAACTGGCCCTGCAATACCGAACCTTACAAGATACGAGGAGTCTTTCTCAACCACGAACTCGGAAAAGTTAAGGGCACGATATGAGCATGTAATGGTATTTACATTGAATTTTATAAGCGCATGTATGTTCCTAATCTCTCCACCTTCCTTTTGATACACTGCCTCTCTATGCTGATGCCCTGCAAAGATCAATATGTTATCCACTTCCTCTTCAATCTCCTTTGCCAAGGTATTTTTTGCATGTTCAAAGGCCATCTCGGGAGTATAGCGAAATCCAGTATATGGATTGAAGTAGCTCTTGCCAGGATCGATGCGCTGCCAAGTCCTCTTATAAAACCACCTCTCATAGTCTGATAATCCTGAAGGTGTGATAGAAATTGGATCGATTGGACCGCCATGGATGCATAGCAGATTTATCTCGGAATCTATACAGAAATCTTTCAGATCCTTGAAATAATCCCAATGCTCCTTCTTCTGTTTGAACTCATCGTGGATTTTCGAAGCAAAGAAATCATCACCTGATATAGGCCAATCGTATATCACTGACTCGTCATGGTTGCCAATTATGGAGACAACATCGTAATCGAGATTCTCGATGAACTCTATCACTTCACCAGGAGAATACCCTCTTCCCACAACATCCCCAAGGTTGATGACCTTCTTTACAGGGTTGAACCTGTCTTCGAATTCCTTCGAGGTTATGCACTTAAAAATCGTACTTAGAGCAGCGATGTCTGCATGGATGTCTGAGAAGATGAGAATTGTGTTCTCGTTTTGTACCATACGGATGTATATTACTCGGTATAGTTTAAAAGCTTCGATTTTTTCGTTTCTTATATCCATATTTTGTATACTTTCTTGACTCCATTCTTACCCCATACTTGAGGATTGCCGGCCCCCAATTATCTCAACGTATTCTCTCTCACTTAAAATCCCATTTCTCGTCCTTTACATGAGCCGGTTCCCCAGGCCCGTTATAGACCTTGGCAATTGCGAAAACGGTAAATAGCGCGGCTGCAGCAAAGATAAAAATAATGAAAAACACCACGGTCAACGAGTATATATCCCCGTATACTCCTATGAGGATCAGCGCGATGAAGCTAAAGCCAAAACTGACCAGGAACTTCAAACCGTAGAGTGTTCCTCTCACATTCAAAGGACTCACATTGGCTGTAAGCACATTCTCTGCAGGTTGTGCGGTAAAAAAGGAAAAACCGATGATGCACAGACCAGCTATGAGTATCCATATGTTGAGGCTGAAGCAGAGCAAAATACCCACGATAGCTGAGGCGGAAAAAATGACAAGAGGCTTCATGGGTCCATATTTATCCACAAGACGTCCTCCGATGAGATGGCCCGGAAGACCGAAAATCAGCATGATGGACAGAAATATGGCGCCCGTCAATATATCCAATTCCAGGACATCATTCGAATAGAATGTGAGAACCGAGGTGATGGCCCTATAATAATTGCCCCTTAAAGCCGTCAAAAGGAGAACAAGAAGCACAACACCTGCAAGCAGGGTTCCCAATGCTCTCGAGTATTTAATGTTCACAGGTTTTTCCACATCCTCGCCCTCAACCTTTGATTTGAGCAGAAGACCGCAAAAGATGAGGGCAGGTAAATAAAGAAGGAGGAACACGAGAAATATAAGGTTCCAGAAGTAATACTTACCTATGGCGGCGGCGGCGATTGGAGGCACGAACTGCCCGAACTGGCCCACAAAGCCGAAGGTTCCCATGGCCTTCCCTCTTTTTTTAACGAACAGTTGAGAAACCAAGGTGAGACCGGCTGGATGTGAAAAGGAGAGGCCAAAGCCTGCGATTATAATCCAAATAGAGAACCAATGCCAGTTATCCGAGTATGCAAGGGCAACCATGCTAACCGTTGTTAATGCCATACCCATGAACATGGGCCTGATCACCCCCATACGATCGATCAGATACCCTGCCAAAACCGCCCCTACACCGTACGTAAAAATGAACAATGAGAGAGCAACGAATACAGATGTGTAGCTTAAATCCAACTGGACTTGAATATAATTGGCTGCAATGGGAATGGAAAGTACTACCCCATGAGTCAGGGCATGATTGAATGAAACCATCGATAAAAGCGAGCGTTTCACATCCATATCAATCAACGATGGAGTCTTGATATGTAAATTTGGTATTTATGGGTTTGCGGGGTTTTCTTTTTGCCATCCGTCGCAAAACCTTTTAAACCCTTACCATAATCATACACACATGAGCCTGTTCCTCATTAGGTACGGTGAGCTCGGCCTGAAAAGCCCGAAGGTCAAGATGAGATTCCAAAGGATGCTGAAGGAGAACATCGAAGATGCCTTTCTTTCGGAGGACACCCAATGCATAACCAGCATGGACTGGGGCAGGATATACATTCACACGGATAACGATGCCATCGCCAAGGAAATACTGAGAAAAACCTTTGGCATAACATCCTTCAGTGAGGTTATTGAGATCACCTCAGACCTCAATGAAATCTGCAGAACCGCCTCAGAATACTCAAAACAGATCATCCCTGAGAATAGTACATTCGCTGTAAGGGCGAGGAGGACGGGAGAGCACAAATTCACAAGCCAAGACGTCGCAAAGGAGGTAGGCACAGCGATTTTGTCTGCCAATAAGGAAAAGAATATCAAGGTGAACCTCTCCGAGCCAGACACCAAGATATTTGTGGAGGTAAGACATAATCGGGCCTTTATTTTCAGCGAGAAGATTCGTGGCCCGGGAGGTTTTCCCATGGGAACGCAGGGAAAGGTTCTGGCCCTGATATCGGACAGAAAATCCCTTTATGCGGCTTGGCTCATGATGAAAAGAGGTTGTAGAACCAAACTGCTTTGTCCAGACAAAGAGTCTCTGGAACTTGCAAATAGCCTTGAGCCTTGGGAGCTGAACCCAAAACCGATATCCACTGACGGAGAGAATAATAGTTTAGAAAAGGCGGTGGGCATGGCCAAAAAAGTCAGGGCTGAGGCGCTAGTTCTGGGCTATACCTTCGAAGAATTCGAAAAAAAGGGGAAGATCAACGCGGACATCCCGATATTCTATCCCCTGATAGGCATGTCCAAGGATGAAATAGATAAAAAAATCTCTTTCCTTTTCGGTAATGGCTCTTGATCCCTCGAAAGGAATGTCCAAGGTCCAGGTAGATAAAAATTACTTTCCTTTTCGGTGATGGCTCTTGATGGAGGGCCTCACCTTTTCCGCACCTTTGCCTTTATGCCGAAGGCCTCTTCCTCTCTTTCCTGCCGAGGTTAAACCTCTATAAACCCTGCCCTTATGTGCAGAATCGCAAATCCAGTTGATCTTCGGATCGCTTTTTATTACAGGATGATGAGGATCAACAAGTATGACCTCGTAGAATTTGTGCCTGCCATCCTCTCCTACCCAGTATGAGTTCAAAACCTCCAAATTGGGATACTTCTTAGCTGTGCGCTCCTCTGCTATACGCTGAATGCTCTTTGCCATGGTTATTTTCGTCAAGCCCTTTCTCTTGGGTCTCCTGCCGCCTTTGATGGTTCTCTTTCTCAATCCGCCACGCCTTACCCTGGCCCTGACAACAACGTAGCCTTGCTTTGCCTTGTATCCCAAGGCTCTTGCCCTGTCTATTCTCGTGGGTTTGTCTACCCTTACCAAAGTCTCCCCCTTCCTCCACTCTATCATCCTCTGACGCTGTAAATCCTTTACATAAGATTCTGAAGGGGTTTTCCATGCTTCTCTGACATACTGGTAAAGATTCTTAGGCCTCTTTTTTTCTTTCTCGCCCTCTTCTTCTTCAAAAACTTTTTCGGGTTTTGGTTTGCTCTCAGCCTTTGAGGGCCCCTTCCCCCCTTTAGGTTTCGCTTGGGCCTTGATTTTTTCAGATTCAGCCTTCTTAGCAGGTTCCTTCCCCTTTCCCACCTTCTTTTCTCCCCCGACTTTCTTTGGGGGTTCTTTTACCACCTTTTGGGGCTCGGCCTTCTTCTCTACCTCCTTACCCTCGGTCGCGTCATCTTTTCCAATTTCTTTTTC
>JAZGAR010000309.1:0-5901 GCA_036475875.1 Thermoplasmata archaeon | reverse complement strand
TATGGCGTAGAGTCGGTTGTTGGAGAGAAGGTGGAGGTGAACGAAGAAAAAATAGAAAAAGATGGCGCAGAACTTTT
The DNA here is from genome assembly GCA_036475875.1 of Thermoplasmata archaeon. Lineage (GTDB taxonomy): Archaea > Thermoplasmatota > Thermoplasmata. The sequence continues at coordinate 5,824 of JAZGAR010000309.1, read as the reverse complement.
CTATGCTTCAGTAAACCAAAAGGATGATCAGATTTACACGACTTCCTCCAGGTCATTGGCTGTGGTGGGAATAGAAAACAGCATCTTCGAGGCTGAGAAGATCGCTGAGAGGGCGCTTTCTCACATAAAAGGTAACGTCTTCATGAGACATGACATAGGTAAAAAGGACCTGATAGAGAAGAGAATCAAACATATGAAGGAGTTGAGGGAAGGGTAGCATAGGTCAACTGGAAAAAACACCTTAAAAGTTAATTAGCCTTAAATCTTTTTAATTCGTACGAACGACCAATCTTCATCCTAGCGTCCACAACATTGCAGCATCTGCCCTTCTCAAATACAACGAAGGGATTGACATCTACCTCCTCTATCTCCGGGAAATCTTCGACTAACCTGGATATTCTTTGTATATATTCCTCGATGGAATCGATATCAACGGGTTTTTCGCCTCTCACACCACTCAGTAGAGGATAGCTTTTTACGCTCTTGACCATCTCATGTGCATCCAAATCTGTAATAGGTGCTATCCTGAAACTCACATCCTTGAGGACCTCCACATAAATCCCCCCGAGGCCGAACATGATTAGTGGACCAAAGTTCGGGTCGAGGCTCATGCCCAAGATCGTTTCCTTCCCTCCTTCCACCATTTTCTGAACTGTTATTCCTTCAATCCTCGCTTTTGGAGCCTTTTGTTTCACATCTGAGATCATTCTCTTGTAACCCTCCCGAAGCTCGCTTTCATCTTCAAGGCCGAGAGCCACACCACCAGCATCGGATTTGTGGATGATATCCGGTGATGAAATCTTCAGAGCCACCGGGAAGCCTATTCGTTTCGCGATGTTTATAGCCTCATCTTCATCTTTTGAAAATACCGATTCAGGAAACTTGAAGCCATAAGCCTCTAAGATGTCTTTCACTTGACTCAGGGGGAGGAATCCATAGTTTACCTTTTTCGCTTCATCCAGTATGTTTCCAACCTTCTTCTTATCAACTTCAAAATATCTTATATCACCTTCTCTTCTTTGTCTCAATTGATAGTACTTGTACATCCCAGCTATGGATTTAGCGGCAGATTCCGGAAAAAGATAGGCTGGTATGTTGTTCTTCTCCAGCTCTTGGATGCTGGTCAGCACCTCCTCTCTGCCCATGAAGCAGCCGAGGACAGGTTTATCGTAATTTGCACTCACCCTCGATATGGCCACAGCCACATCCAAAGTTTTGCTCATCAGAGGAGGTACAAATATTGTGATCACTGAGTCAACGTTCTTATCTTTTAGCACGACATCCAAAGCCTTCTCATACCGCTTGGGTCCTCCATCTCCCAGTATGTCAACAGGATTTTGTGTACTGGCCTCCTCAGGCAGTGCCTCTTCAAGCTTTTTATAGGATTCATCATCGAACGTGCTCATCTCCAAACCTAGGCTCACACAGGCATCTGTTGCGATTATTCCAGGCCCACCTGCATTGGTGACTATTGCGACCCTCTTCCCTCTGGGTAGGGGTTGGTTCGAAAATGCCACTGCATAATCAAATAACTCCTCTATCGAAGTCGCCCTCAAAACGCCGCACTGCTCAAACAGGGCATCAACAGCAACATCTAGACCTGCCAACGCTCCTGTGTGGGAAGATGCAGCCCTTGCACCCGCCAGAGTTCTACCTGCTTTGACAGCGATTATGGGCTTCTTTTTCGTAAGCCTTCTTGCTATCTTCGTGAACTTCCTTGGGTTGCCGAAGCTTTCCAGATACATGAGAATGATGTTTGTATTTTCGTCATTCTCCAAGTCCATCAGCATATCGTTGGCTGAGACATCCGCCTTATTCCCCATACTGATGAACTTGGAAAAACCGATTTTTAGTTCATCCGCATATTCCAAGATGATATTGCCCAATGCACCGCTCTGGGACATGAAACCCATATGGCCGTCCAGGGGCAAGGTCGAACCAAATGTGGCGTCCATCCTGATATCCTTGGCTGTGTTTATGACGCCCATGCAGTTGGGGCCCACGAGCTTCATGCCGTATTTCTTAATTAAATCCACCAGCTCTTTCTCGAGCCTAATCCCTTTTTCTCCTATCTCCTTAAAACCGGCAGAGATCACAACCACGCCTTTCACACCCTTTTCACCGCATTCTTCAACAACCGGTAACACGGATTCTTTTGGCACCACTATGACCGCCAAGTCAATCGGATCTGGAATTGAAGATACACTTGGATAGCACTTTATGCTGTTCACATACTCAGCATTAGGATTCACGGGATAGACAGGGCCATTGAAGCCGTAGGCCACTAGGTTATGGAGAATTACCCTCCCTATGGTTCCATCTCTACGCGATGTGCCCACCACCGCAATGGAACGCGGTTTGAATATGGTATCAAGATTTTCCGTCATGCATTCTTCACCATTACCTTTATACAGGTAATGATACAATTATGGTTTATAATCTTTATCTCTGCAAAAATAATGCGATTTTTTTCCCATCCCCCCATGCTCCCTTCCACCCGTCCTGAAACTCAAGGTGTTTGAGCCGAAAACTAGAAACTACATAATCACAATCGAAAAATCCAAAACATTTTATAATCAACCGCTCCTTATTGCGTATAACGCTTAGGGACAGGAGTGCCAAGGAGGTAAATTTTCTCTTCTTATTGATGCCATTAATCGAAAGATTTACAAGGCCACTTGTAGATACAGCAGCAATGTCCATGATATCCATCAAAAACCTACAAAAGAAGTTTGGAAGGAAGGCTGTTATTAACAATTTGGACTTGGAGGTGGAGAAGGGCGAGTTCCTCGTGATGTTCGGTCCTAATGGTGCCGGGAAAACAACACTTATCAAGATTCTTTCAACTCTCTCGAAACCGACATCAGGGGAGGTTCTCATAAACGGCCATGAAATAAGGGAGGAGCCTATCGAGTTGAGGAGCAGTATCGGCGTGCTGTCCCATAATCCCTGTCTGTATGATGATCTGACCTTGAAAGAGAACCTTGTCTTCTTCTCGAGGATGTACGGGATAAAAAAGGATGAAAATGTAATCCGGGGTTTGATGGAAGGGGTTGGACTGCTGCACAGAATGAACGATAGAATTGGAGAGTTTTCGAGAGGTATGAAGCAACGCGCAGCAGTTGCTAGGATTCTAGTTCATGACCCCCCAGTAATGCTTTTGGATGAACCTTACACCGGTTTGGATTTCAAGGCTTGGAACATCCTAACAGACATGCTAATGAGATTCCATAAGGAAGGGAAAACGATCTTTTTGATCACGCATAATGTTGAACTTGGCTACAGGATTGGAGAAAGGCTAACGATACTGGTAAATGGAGAGATAGCCTTCGATTGCAGGAAGAAAGACGTTGGCATGGAGGCCTTCAAAGAAGAATATCAAAACCTAATGGAGGCCCAGAAATGATGTCTCAGGCATTGTCCATTGCAAGAAAGGACATAAAAACCGAATTCAGAACCAAGGAGATGATCAACTCCATGGTAATCTTCTCTTTACTTATCATTCTCGCCTTCAGGTTCGCGTTCCATTTCTATCTTGAAGGTAATTCCACCGTCACATCGGGTCCCAAGGAGCTCTTGCCTTTGGTCTCGCCGATTCTGTGGGTAACTTTTAGCTTTGCAGGTATGTTCGGACTTCTCTCGTCCTTTGCAAAGGAGAAGGACCGCGGTTCTTTGGACGGGTTGATGTTGTGCCCAATGGATAGATCCGCTATATACTTTGGCAAGGTTATATCCAACTTCTTTTTGATTTTACTTGTGGACATCTCATCCTTGATATTCTTTGCCCTGTTCTTTTCCTTTGGTTTTAATGGCAACATTATCCCATTGTTTGTTGTGATACTGCTCGGTACCTTTTCATTCGTTATTGTAGGCACCCTTATATCTGGAATAAGTGTGAATACAAGGACCAGGGAGGTGCTCCTACCAATATTATTAATACCTATAATTTTATTAACTGTATTAATGCCATCGATATACGCCACCTCCAAGGCTTTGGAGGGTAAAATCATGGATGCTATACCTGAGTTGAGGATGTTGGGTGCGTTCGCTGTAATCTACATTGCCATGGCATATTTGCTGTTCAACTACATAGTAGAGGAGTGATGATGAAGTTCGATAGGAGGATGGAGGTAATAGTCCTCATCTTAGCTTTTGTCTTTGTACTGCTTTCTATCTACACCGCGCTGATTTTCACACCTGAGGTAAAGGAAGAAGATGGCTGGACCGCACCAATGGCACAAAAAATCTTCTATTTCCATGTTCCTTCTGCTTGGGTATCATTTCTGGCGTTCGGAGTGGTTTTTGTAATGAGTATACTTTACCTTAAAACCAGTTCAAGAAAATGGGATGTTATAGCGTATTCATCCGCCGAAATTGGTGTGGTTTTCTGCACACTTACCATCGTAACAGGCCCGATATGGGGGAAAGCCGAATGGGGTGTTTATTGGCGATGGGAAGATACAAAGCTCACAATCACCTTCATTCTCTGGCTGATTTACGTGGCATACCTAGTCCTTAGAGGAGGAGTGGAAAACGAGGACAAATCTAGACTCGCTGCGGTGTTTGGCATCATAGGCTTTGTCTGCGTTCCCTTATCTTTCTTCTCCTCAAGAATATGGCAGAGCATGCATCCCAATGTGGTGGCTTCAAGTGGGGGTTCAATGTCAATGGAAACAGGTGTCGGCCTCTTGATGGGGGTGATTGCGTTCACATTCCTCTATATATTCATGTTGAGAAAAAGGATATTTCTGCAGGAGATGAGTTCAACGTTAAATGATCTGAAAGAGAAGATCGGAGGGATATGATGGGCGACCTTGAGGCTTTGTATATCGCATACACGATCATATGGGCAGGACTGTTTGGATATCTAGTTTACTTGCATATGAAGCAATCTAAACTTTCGAAAGATTTAAAGCTGTTGGAAGAAATGGTGGAGAAGAATGAGCGAAAATGAAGATATAGAAAAAGAAAATATCGATAGGGAACAGGCTGAACTCGATTCTACAAAAGAACCAGAGGAAGAACATAAAGAAGAACCGGGTGAAGAGAGGGTAAAACCCAAGCGAAGGGGCCTTTCCTCCAAAAGAAATAAGATTTTGATAGTTGTGGCGATCGTGGTCATCGCGTTGATCATCGGTCTATGGGGCGCAGCGCCAGACCCTTACCGTACCGTCAAAGAGGTCGTCGAAAACAGCGACTCTTTCATTGGAGATGAAATCGATATCAGGGGCAAGGTAGGCAACTGGAGCTATGGCCAGAATTTCACGCTTGTTGATGATAACAATGCTTCCTTTGCAATCCATGTTGTCCACCAGAAAGCCATCCCTGAGGGTTTCGCAGTTGGTAAGGATGTGGTGGTAAAAGGAAAGCTCGAAAATGGGGAGAACGGCTTAACGATCAAATCTACGAATATTCAGGTGGGTTGCCCTTCGAAGTATTGATTTTTTTATATCCCTGACCAAGGGCACGGCTTAAACGACTTGGCAACGATGTAGCACTCCATATGCTCTTCAGTGTCAATTTGGGAAAGGTTATTTACGAGATCCTGCAGTTACAGTATGTTCCTGAGAAATAACTCATGGTGTAGATTGCATTTTGCCCATCACTTGGTTACCGTGCATTTATGTAACCCGCTTAATTATCACATATGCTTGGCGGGTTTTTATAACGTTTGTCAGAGATGTTCCTTATTATATCTTATCAGGTTTCAACACATCTAAAACGATGCATATCAAACGATTTTCGTTACTATTGATATAAATAATTTAGTAATTCGTAGTAAACTCAACGAAAATCTTATGTATAATGAATTCTTTTAACATAA
>JAZGAR010000308.1:0-13326 GCA_036475875.1 Thermoplasmata archaeon | reverse complement strand
AGGGAAAAAGCAGTTGAAGAAAAAGTAGGAGAGGTACTCGAATTAAAGGAGCTTATTGAAAATAAGGAAAAAGAGATCGAAGAAAGGGAGAAGAACCTAAAGAAGGAAAGGGAGGGCATTGCGGATTTAAGTACCAGGGTGGACAAAAAGGCCAGGAAGCTGGAGAGGGTTGAGGAGCGGTTAAAGGAGTTAGGTAAAGAGAACGCGGAGTTCAAAAAGAATCTGAAGACAAGGGAATCTGCCATAGGGGCTTCTGAAAAGGAGGTAATGAGCAGGATGGAAGCTCTGACAGAGAGCGAGGAAAAGCTCGGCAGCGACATCAAAGTTATTTCGGAGAAGGAAGATGAACTTGCCTCAAGAGAAAAGAAGCTCCTCGGTTTGGATGAAGAGCTAAAGACACTTACGAAAACCATCGAGGAAAGAATGGAGGAAGTTACACATGAGAGGAAAAGGCTGGAAAAGCAAAAGTCGAAGCTGGAAAAAATGGAGGAGGAGTACCACTCTAGAGTTTCAAAGATGGGCGAGGAGGAAAAGACCTTAGAAGCCAGGGAAACGAAGATATCCAGAATCGAAGGTAGACTGAACAAGGAATACGAGACTTTGGATAACGATAGGAAAACCCTGAAACAAAAGGAGGAGGAGATCGAAACCGTGAAGGCCAGCGCTTTGGCTATAATGAAGTACGCCAAGACGCTTCAGGATCGAAAGAAGGAGGAGCTTTTAGAGCAAATGAAGAGGGAAAACGAGAAATTGGGCCAACAAAAAACAGATATCCAGGAGAAACTGAAGGAAAAGGAGAGGGATTTGGACTCACAAACCAAGAAGGTGGAGGAGATACTTGCTTCGATCATGGAGAGGGAAGCCCGTCTAAAATGGAAGGGGGAGGAGCTAGAAGGTGAGCTGGAGAAGATCGGGAAGGAAAAGGAAGACATGAGCAAGGTCTGGAAAAAGTTCGAAGAGGAAACAAGAGTGTTGGATATGGCGGAGAAGAACCTGAATGCAAAGATCGAGAAGAAGGTCAAGGAGCTCACCGCCAAGGAGCGAAATAGGTTGAGCAAGGGGTTAGAGGACCTGAAGGCAAAGGAGAAGGAAATCAAGACCTGGGAAAGAGAATTGAATAGGAAAGAAGAGTCTCTGGGCGGGACCGATGCCCTAACGAAGAGAGATTCGGAACTAAAGAAACGGGAGGAAGATCTTCGGAAGAAAGAAAAGGGTCTTGAGAAAAGGAAGGAACAACTCGATGAACTGAGAAAGATGCTGAGCGATTTGATGTGATAAGTAGATCTGCACGAAAAGAAATCTGTTGAAGTTGAGGTGAGTGGCTTGCAATCAGCTGAAGAGAATGATCACATAGTGGTGAAATTGAACGATGGAGATGACGTTTTTAGGGCACTTGGCGAGGTAATAGAGAAGCATACCATAGATTCTGCCTTGATCCTCTCAGGCATAGGTATGCTCAGGGATTTTGAGATAGGGTACTACAACGGCAAGAACTACATCATGAAGAGGTTTACTGACCCAATGGAGCTTTTGTCAATGCATGGAAGCATCGCAAGGGGGAAAAAGAACAGGATCCATATTCACGTTAGTTTAGCAAACAACGAGCATAAGGTGTTTGGCGGGCATTTGATGCGCGCGAAGGTGTGTGTACTGAACGAGATAGCCCTATTAAGAATGAACGATGTGGATCTAACGAGGAAGCTCAACCCAAAAAGCGGCCTTTCGGAGCTGGAAGTTTCAAAAGGAAGGAAGGGTTAATCAGCTTCTTAAAGGATATTTCTTGGGAAAAATGTTGATTTAAATGAACACAAATGAATTAATTCAGGAAATAAAGAACAACAAAACCTCAGGCGCTTCAGAGCTGATGATAAAGGCAATCAAATGCATTTCAACCTTCTCAGAGGCTTTCAATGCCGAAACAATAGAGAAGTACCATAAAGGTATGGTTGCCTTTGGAAGGCAATTGGTAGACACACAGCCTTCCATGGCTCCGCTTTTTTATGCCGTAAATAAGGTGCTTTTGGTGGTGGAGAATGAGGTGAAAAGGGGAAGAGGATTACAGGAGATAAAGAATGCTATAAAATCGGCCTCGGATGAGCTTCTTGCAAATTCTAAAAATGCAATAACAAAGATAAAAAAGCAGGTGGCGAACCTCATAGAAGAGGGTTGCACGATTCTGACACACAGCTATTCTTCTACTGTAATCCAATCCTTGATTTTCGCACATCAGGAAGGTAAAGGTATAGTGGTAATTATCACGGAATCCAGGCCCTTATTCGAGGGAAGGAGAACGGCAGGAATCTTGGCTGAGAACGGCATTAGGGCGGTATTGATAGCGGATATGGCATCATTTCATTTTCTAGATGATGTAGATATTATATTGACTGGTAGCGACTGCATCTGCCACAATGGTGTGGTAAATAAGATAGGCACAAAGGGAATTGCAATTGCGGCATCGCAATATGGCATTCCATTCTATGTCCTGAGCGAGAAGAGCAAATTCTTACCTTCAAAATACATGGATGAGCCTCTGATAGAGGAGAAAGAAGGGAGAGAGATCTTAGAGGATGCTGGTGATACGGAGGTAAAGAACATCTACTTCGACATCACACCGCACAGATTTTATAAGGGCGTAATAACTGAGGACGGAGAGGTAGAAGGGAATGAAGTTCAGGCTATCTTAGCGCAGTTGGAGGTTTGTAAAGGGCTTATTGGCAAGTGATTTAGCCGATGATTTTTTGTGAAAAACCGAGGACATAGAATTTCATCATATTATCGCATATCAAAAAAACTATCAAACTCTAACCTGTTACCCTACGTCGACAAAAGGCGGGACAAGATGGATATTAGACCGATGTCTTTGGATTCATACGATTCGATTATATCTCTGTGGGAGAGCGCAAGATTACCTTTTAAGCCAGAAGGCAGGAATAACAGAGACGAGATGAAAAAGGAGTTTGAAAGGCACCCTGATCTGGTACTCGGTGCCTTCGAGGGAAAAGAGTTGATAGGTGTGATTCTTGGCACGGACGACGGAAGGAAAGGATGGATAAACCGTCTTGCTGTTGTGCCAAAATACAGGCGTCGGGGTGTGGGAATCGAACTGATCAACGCATTGGAGAGGGCATTGAAAAAACGCGGAAGAAAGATCATCTGTACACTTGTAGAGGATTTAAACGATGCTTCCTTGAACCTGTTTAAGAACGCAGGATATGTCAAGCATGAAGACATTATCTATCTGAGCAAGCGCGAAGGGGATCATGTCTGATTTATTGAATGATATCGGAGGTGCATTGGATTGTCGAAAATAATTTCTTTGTTGGAAGAGCATGAAAAGCTTAGAAAATCCGGCATCAATCTCATTGCCTCAGAGAACCTTCTTTCTCTGGAAGTCAGAACGGCGTTGGCGAGCGATTTAGCAGGCAGGTACTATTCGTACTGGTATGGAGGCACGAGGTTCGCGCAGGAGATCATCAAGGAAACCGAGGATTTGGCAAAGAAGGTGTTCAAAGTTAAGCATGCGATAGTAACATCCCTATCGGGCAATATGTGCGATCTTGCAGTGTTGTTCGCCTTTACCAAGCCGGGCGACAAGGTAGCGATGATGACCCTTGATGCAGGAGGGTACCCCTTGGGTGTGCAGAAATTCCACAGAGAATTGCTACCCTTGCCTGCAGATACCCACTCCTTCCAACTTAGGGTGGATGAGGCCAAAAAGCTCATTTTGGAGAATAAGGCATCATTAACCATACTCGGCGCATCGTTCATCCCGTTCCCTCACCCGGTTAGGGAGATTTCGGAGGGCATAAAGGGTTTATGCACTTGCGTTTACGACGGTTCCCATGTTCTTGGCCTCATCGCCTGTAGAAAATTCCAGGACCCGATTAGAGAAGGAGCTGAAGTACTGATAGGCAGCACGCATAAAAGCCTGTACGGCCCTCAAGGAGGTCTTATCCTTACCAACTCGGATTTTCATGACGAGAAGCTCAGAAAGATGCTTGATTTCAATATTGTCGAAGGGCTAGGTCTGGTGGACAACCCTCATATGAATCGAATTGCCGCGCTTGGTGTTGCACTGGAAGAGATATCCAACGATTCGGAATACGGGGAAAGGGTGGTAAAGAACGCCAAGGTCCTGGCCAAGGCTCTAGATGATGTGGGAGTGCCAGTCAAATTCAGGGAAAAGGGGTTCACAGAATCCCATCAGATATTTCTGGACGTTGAGGAAGAAAGAGCCAGATCCCTATGTAGGAGTCTGGAGGGCGTGGGGGTTTTCATTGACATTGCGGGCAGAATAGGTGTTGCCGAGGTTACGCATATCGGTATGAACCCTTCTGATATGGACTTCATCGCTAATGTGGTATCCGATGTTTTTCAAGGGAATGTCACAGACGAATTGAAATCAAAGGTCTTTACGTTTGCAAAAAAATTTGGGATATGATCTCAACATATCTGGGATTATTTCTGTGGCTCATATAAGTTAAAAATCCGATATCTCGAAAGACCGTCTATTCTGATACTTCGTCTATGCTCACCGTTTCCAAATGAAAAAGAACGTTGCATCCCTTTAAAGTCTCATGGATCCTATCCGCAAACCATATGGCCTCCTTGACACTTGTATTCTTACCCCAGTCGTAAATAAAATCGTATGGGCCATGGGTCGGCCTAAAGCCGAGCATATGCAGTCTTTCCACTACCTCGGAAGGTTTCATGCCTTCGCTGTTGAAAGTTACAGACAAATAGCTCTTCAAATGACCACATATAGGTTATACAATTATCACGTATTAATCTTTCCGTCATGTTACCTGCCACTTTCTACCAGTTGTTGGATTTTATTTCTATATCACCTTATGAATTATCTTCTATGTTACTTTATGAATATAAATTGGAATATTGTGTTCGATAGATTTATATATGGCTATTTTAATGTATTAATCCAAAGTTTGGGTCGTTATGGCCTTTCGCAAGAATACGCCAAAAAACCCATGGTTATGGATTTGAATCATCGATAAAGGGGTGTTTATGTGGCTGAAAACGAAGAGGAATTCGATGATCAGGAAGAGGACCTCGATGAGTTGTTAGATGATCTCAGTGAAGCCTATGAGGAAATCGAGCCTGAGACTGTGGTAGAGGAGGAGCCAGCCGCGGAAATGGAAGAGGAGGAAGAGGAGGAGGCCGAGATTGAGTTGGATGAAACTTTTGAGGAGCCAACTAAAATCGGTTTTATCTCCGGTAGGTTGGTGGATTTCTTGCTATTACTCGTGGCCGCTTTCATGGTGATATTTTTTGTTATCAATGGCTTGTATGAGGACGTGAACAAGATTAATAGCCTTGAGATGGGGATGCTGCTCAACATCGGCCTGGTAGGTTTGGTTGTTGTTGTTCTGCTTTATGTGTTCGCCAGCTCGAACATCACCAAGGGAGATGCCCTATGCCGTTTGGATACCCCTGAAGGATATAAAGCCGCCATAGAAAAATACAACATGGCATTGAAAATCGACAGACGATCAAAAAAGGCCTGGACATGCAAAGGGATGGCCCTGAGGATGCTCTCTCATGATACTGAGAACCTGATGGAAGCCTTAAGACACCATAATAGAGCCTTGGATATCGATCCAGAATACGGCGTTGCCTTGGTGAACAAGGGCAACGTTCTTTTCAACCTTGGGATGGCCAACGAGGCCATGAAATACTACGATAAGGCCATAGATCTGGATCCCGATTACACTGTTGCATGGGTGAATAAAGGGGAAATGCTCGTCAAGTTGGGTAACAGAGCTGAGGCTCAAAAGTGTCTGGATAGGGCACAAAGCTTGGCCGAGTGACTCTAAAAACTATTTTATTAACCTTCCACAAAATCTGGAAGATATCCCACTACCCAGAGTTATTGGTGGCAAATTCTAGACGATAATGCCATTTTATACCGGGAAAATTGGGTTATCTTTTAAGCAATTCCATCACATCCGAAAAATCGATGCCAAGCTCTTTCACCTTCTCTTGGGTTGGGACACCATCCTTATCCCAGCCTCTCCGCTCATACACAGCATCTTTGAGCTTTTCATACTCTGATTCCCGATATTTCCTTAATGCCTGCATTTTTTCCTCAGTTGACTTCCCTTCGGGGTTATTGCCAATTACCTCCAAGAGCTGCTTGTCGTAGCGTTCCTTGCGACTTTCATACTCCTCTTTTGTAACCGGACCTACTGAGCGATATGGTACATTATCGTGCTCTCGCCCCCCGAAACCCATACGCAGATTGAAAATCCGTTGAAAATTATAGACCCTTTCACTCATGTTTATTATGTCGTTCGGGCCAATTTTTCTGCCTGTCACCGCCGTGAAGTATCGGGTATACCACTTGACATGTTTCATGACCTTCGCAGGCTCAGGTGTTCCCTTATTATCCTCTGGGACGATATCGTTCCATGGTAGCTTGCACAAACCACACAGCCCAAACCAGGTGCGAAACATGGGGAACCAATGCAGCGCTTCTGCCTTTTGTTCGAAAGTGGGCATCAGCTTATGAACCATATCAAGGAAAATGAGCCAGGCTTCGTCATGCTGGGGACCTTTAAGTGCGAGACCATATCCACCCTGCTGAGCCAATGATTCCTTCGTGACATACTCGGAGTATTCCAGTCCCTTCGCTTCCATACCGATGTCCTGAAGGATCTTGGGATCGGCGCCGTATTTCTCAGAAAAGAGTTTTTTCATATTGCGAATCCCCTGCCCAAGTATTTTGCCGAAGCTCTCTCCTCTTGCCATCTGATGCACGATTTCCAAAGATGCCTCCTCATTCCCGAAATTTAACTCCAGCCCACCTGTTGCCCCCTTGTCTATCAATCCCAGCTCGTAACATTCCATCGCAAATGCCATTGCAGTGCCTACGGATATCGTATCTAAACCGTAGGTATCGCAGTAAAAGTTTATCTCTAAAATTGTGTCCGGATCGAATATACCGCAGTTGCTTCCAACTCCTGCAATAGTCTCGTATTCGGGACCATCCACGAAGATCTTCTGCCCCTTAAATGGGCCTGTCTTTGGCACGAAATCCGCAACGCCATGAGAGCATGCCACAGAGCAACCCACCCAGCAACCGTCGAAACCCGTAACGAACTTTGGCCTGTATGCATCCGAGCCGATATTCTTGGCGTCAGGATGACTACCGAACCTGAAATTGTTTACAGGTAGGAGATCGAACTCGTTCATTATTGGTACAAGATGTGTTGTCCCAACAATCGCCATCTCGTTCTGTTTGGGATCAAGGGTACGGATCTCGTTGGAGTGCTGGCGTCCTACCTCCTTCAATGCGTCCATGTCCGCTGGAGAATTGGTCTGGGTATTGAATTTTGGTGATTTCGCAACCAAAGCCTTTATTTTCTTGTCCGCAAACACCGTGCCCAGACCGCCTCTACCTGCTTGTTTGTACCTTACAATCTTTTTAGGCGCGTCATACCAGGTGAAATTCAGGCAGCCGAACTTGGTGTTCGTGGCACCGGGACCTGTTGACACAACTGAGATGCGCTTCTTGTCCTCCCCCCCATACCTCTCTGTCAAGATATCGGAGATTCGATGTGCCTCCTCTGGCAGATCATTTGCATCCCTGATTATCACCTTTCCCTGTGTTCCATCTATGAAGATAACCACATCCTTGTCCGCCTTTCCCTGAATCTCGATTGCATCCCATCCTGCGTATTTCAGATAAGGACCGAAATAACCCCCAACATTTGAGTCCATAACGGATCCTGTCAGGGGGGAGATTGAGACCACGATGCTCTTTCCACTGCCCGGGTACAAAGGAGTTCCGCCCAAAGGCCCTGAGGCAATGCATATTTCATTTTCAGGATCGTCCCATTTTACGATTTTATTTTTTGGTAAGGCATTCCAGAGAAGCCAGAGATTAAAACCCTTGCCCCCGACAAATATTTCTTTCATTTGATCGGTTACTGGTTTACTCTCGATTTTCATCTCTGAAAGGTTGATATAAAGTGTGCGGTTGTTATAACCTTTGTCCAACTCATTTAGCTCATAATCGAATTCCGCAAACCTCAACGAACTCACCTCTTGGCAAGTGAATAACGTAGGTGGACATTAATATTTTGATTTCTATCCGTTTTATTTCGACAGGATTACAAGAGGTTTAAATATCTATATCCATTACAGGTTGAACCCACGAAAAAATACTATTTCAGGGGGAGCAAAATGTTCAAATCGTTGGAAGTGGACCTATCGAGATGGAAAATCCACGAAAAAAACCTATCGGAGGAATTCAGAAAATTCCTGGGGGGTCGAGGTGTTGCTGTAAAGCTCATGATCGAGCTGGTGGAGCCTAAGGTGGAGCCTCTCTCCCCTGAGAATAAACTCATTTTCTCCACAGGGGCCTTGATAAACTCCCGTATACCCATGTCGGGCAGGTCCAATACAACCTCCATTTCACCTTTGACGAATACGATATTCAGCTCGAATGTGGGCGGCATGTTGGGACATTGCCTAAGTTCTACAGGTTACGATGTTTTGGTGATCCACGGTCAAGCAACCGAACCCCTTTACCTCACGATAGGTGAAAAATCCTCCCTGCACCCAGCTCGTGATGTATGGAGTAAGGATGTCTTCGAGACCACAGACTATCTGGTAGAGAAGCACGGCGTTGCGGAAGAAAACATAGCCTGCATAGGTCTGGCCGGGGAGCACCAGAACTACTTTGGGAATATCATGGTCCAAAAGCACAGGGCATTTGGCAGGGGAGGACTGGGCGCTGTGATGGGGTATAAGAAGTTGAAGGCCATCGTATTTCAAGGAAACAAGGAAAGGCAAGAGCCAAGGTTCAAGGATCTGTCAAAAAGGCTTCGCGAGAAGATCGCCAACATAAACACAAAATTGAAAACACAGGGCACAAGCGGTGTGGTGAATACAGCAAACAAAAACGGGGCCTTTCCCACAAGATACTTTATCACAAATGAGTTCGAGTTCGCTGACAAAATCAACGGCGATGTTTTGGAAAGTCATAAGGTGAAGAACGGCACCTGCTATTCCTGCCCCGTGGCCTGCAAGATGATCACAAAAAGCGAGAGGTACGGTATCGTGACGGACGGGCCCGAATATGAAACCATCGTTTTCCAAGGCTCGAATCTGGGAATCTCGGATTTCGAGGCCATAATCAAATCCAATGATCTTTGCGATAGGTATGGTTTAGATACAATATCAAGCGGAAACATCATGGGAGCTTTTATCGAAGCCTGCCAGAAGGGTAAAATCGATCATTCTATCTCTTGGGGTGAGGGAGAGAAGGTGCACGAGTTGATCGAAAGAATTGCAAAGAATAAGGAAATCGGCCAAGAGCTTCAACATGGCACCAACGCATTTTGCAAAAAATATGGCATCGAGGCCGTCACTGTGAAGGGTCTTGATGTCCCGGGTCACGATCCCAGGGCCTTGCACGGAATGGCTCTAGGGTATGCCACAAGTAATAGAGGTGCAGACCATCTTTATTCCACCACCTACAAGGACGAGTACAACCATCCACAGAGACAGGAAATTGCGGGAAAAGCGAAATTACTGATAGGAAACGAGAATAGGAATGCTGTTTTGGATTCCCTTGGTCTCTGTAAGTTCTCAACCAGTTTTTACAGAGATGACGATTATTTGGAGATAATGGCCGCACTCTTGGAGAGGGAGGTGAACATAAAGGAGTTCCAATCCATTGGCTCGAAGATAGTGGATATGGAGAGGAGCTTGAACAACAAACGAGGCTTTGATAGCTCCGATGATGTTTTACCGGATCGAGTAAGAGTGCCCAACCTAGAGGCTGAGTTACAGGAGTATTACAAATTGCGGGATTGGACAACTGATGGAAAGGTGAACCTGAGGAAATAAAAAATATGCCCCTCTAGAACCCTCCAAAACATTTTTAACCTTCTTAACCATCTAAATAATGAGAGTGCGAGAGTTCCCAAACAGAGGGAAATGGACTTTCGTTGTTGTGCCAACTTCATGTGGGACGAGTGGGGAGGCGAATTTTACTGCGAATATCATCCTGCGCAACATCGTTTTACCAGAGCTCGAGGTCTCGGTGTAGAGGTAAATGCCGGGAAAAACGTTACGGTGAGCATCAATTCAGACTATGAGAATGCATCTCAATACTACTTCGAATTCGGAGACGGCACAGATTCTGGCGGGATCAACCAATCCTCCATATCCAAGATATACGATTCATCGGGTGAATATCATCCAAAAGCAAAGTTACGGTATTCTGATGGCATTGAGAGCGATTGGGTGGATGCAGGATCGATAGAAGTGAGAGGGGATATACAAGAAGTTGATCTGGTATTAATGGCAATGATGTTGAGGGTAATCCTGGCTATGATCACTGTATTAGCGTTTTTTACATTCAAGAAAAGAAAGGGTGTATTATATAACACTATCTACCCTTGTAATAGCTTTTTTCTAGAATTACTCCCCGCTTTCCTCCCTCGCCTCTTTTAATTCCTCTTCAACCTTCCCAGGCTGTTCCTCCCCACCTTTCTCCTCCCTTGCTTCGCCTTCTTCTTTCTTCTCCTCCCCTTTTTCCTTTTTTTTCTCTTCGCCCTCCTTCTCCTCACCTTTTTCTTCTTTTGCCTCTATCTCTTCCTTCTCCATCTTCTTCTCCTCTATTGCCACCACCTCTCCCTCTTCCTCCTTTTCCTCTTCCTCCTTCTCCTCCTCCTTCTTCAAATACTCCTCAATGAACCTGATCTTTTTGAAGCCACCATACTCCCTCAAATCGTTTACTACCTTGTATTTAGCTAGCAGCCATAATTGATCGTACTTGCACACATCCGGGAGCTTGATCTCCACAACCTCTCCCTCTGTCCTTACTTCAAAGTCATCTTTCCTGCCGAAATCCATTTCCAGTATTGTTGAAACCTTATCCTCGGATCCCGAGGCTTTATCCACAACCTTGTATTTGTAGCGAAGGGTTTTCCCTGCTAACGGACTGTTGTAGTCAACTCTCACTCTCCTTGGCGAGACCATGGTTACAACACCTGTTCTCTCCCTTCCGCTTTTGTCCTTTATCGTGATCTCCTTACCAACCACAGGCTCCAGCTTCTGTCTTCTGATCTCGTTCATCATATGCCATTCCACTAGCTTCGGATCCCTAGTTCCGAGACCTTCCTCTGGAGGCACTTCGATCTCGTACTCTTCCCCAACCTCGGCATCAAGAAGGGACTTGTATAGGCCAGATACGGCTTTTCCCTCGTCCACGATTAACGCCCTTGGCTCATAGCGTGCATTCTCATCAGTTATCTCATGCTTGTCTGCAAGTTCCTGGCAAGTGGTGTCGAACAAGAGGTTATCATCTGCTATCCACAGATCGTAATCTAGATGGATTATGTCCCCACGTTGAACTTTCCCTCTTTCTTCATCTGTCATTGGCTCCACCATCTATAATATATGATTTAGGAGGGCATAAGTTCCATTGTTTTAAAGGTTTTGGTGTGCTTCCTTTCCCTTGTTAAGAAGATTATAAGGAGTGCAGGGAGTATAGTAAAAATTTCGAAAGGCCCTTTTATGCCTTCCGCACACAAGTTCACGGTGCCAAAGCTTGAACTAACGTTGTCCGAACCCCCATTAAATTGGTGTGCCATTAGCCTTATCTCCCCACGAAACTGTACTTCGTTGGGCCAGTCGTGGATATCTGATAGCCCTCTGCCATGACCACATCAGGATCGTAAGCACCTGAAGGCATGATCGTATTATGCCACACCCATCGTTGATCAGCGATATTGAAATAGTTCATTCCCCAGGTGTTGGGTATGGCATCGCAGTACCAATCTGCAGAGTGAACAGAGTTGGGTTTCAATGGCAACCCAAAGGTATCGTATTGCACCGCTAACTTTTCAGTCCATACGCCTATGCTATATGTGCCATTGAATCCTGCATGGATGGTTGGTTCACTCACGGCAACGACCATGTAGTAGCATTGTGCCATCGTGTCAAACATTCCAAGCGTGAGCGCATTTTTATCGATAAAGCTCGTGTCATTCGGGTCATAGTAATTTGTCTCCCACCAATGCTTTAGGCTTAGATTATTCAATCCCTCCCTTGTGCTCGATTTGTAAATGATATAATGATTTGCACCAGGCACCGGGTCCCAAGTTAACTCCACATCTACACCGTTCACCACATTTACTGTAAAGTTCGTTGGTGCAGGCAGCTCTCCCTCTATGTATCTGATATGCGCCCCAGGTCTGCCGACGAACGTGAAGTTGTTATTGGGTGGTGCAGTAGCATTTATGCCTATCTCATAACCTTCTCCTAAAACCATATCCTCATCTTGAGAGGAACCATCATCAAAATCATGCCGTCGCCACCTGTGCGAGAAACGGTTCATCCATTTTATGTAATTACAATTTGGGATGTTGCTTGTGTACCAATCTGTGGTATTCGTTTCAAAGGGCTCTAAAGGCAGGGAAAATGTGCTTATCCCAGGAGGGAAAATTTTTGTCCATTTACCTACGGTGTTGCTTGTCACGCTTTTTGCACCAACCTGGTTCACTGCCCTGATAATGTAGTATTCCTGCCGAGGATATGTGGCCAAGGCTGCGCCTGTAATATTCCAGGTGGTTCGCAAAGGCATGAGGCCATTATCTGTATCGTTAGTGGATGTATCAATCCATACATCTGAGAAATCAAAGCTTGTCTGTGTTGGTGCTTTGTAGATAAGGTAGTGTGTCACTCCTATTGCAGGATCAGGAGGCTCCCAATACAGCTGAACATTGTTGTCGACTACCCCGTCAAAGAGCTTGGGTGGCATAGGCGGGCCGAGCTTTACAGTTACGTTGACCCTTGGAAAGAGCTTTGTAACCTCTTGATCCTTCCAATTGACATATCTAACCCTAGAATCTGGCACATAATTAGTAGAGATATTCGTGCCAATATCATTAGACACCACATCAAACGAATAAGTGAGAGTTTCACCTATTGAGACCTCATCTACTTCCCACTCGAGGATCGTGTGGCCTGTTGAATTCACAGTGATGTTATCAGGATAGATGTTAAAGGTGCCAGGTACAAGCTTTATCCCTGGTGGCAACACATCCCTCACCATATATATCTCATCACCAAGAGTCATGTCTTTTCCTGCGGTATCGATTATTGCCTCATTAGCAATTTCTCGATAAATCTCCTTCAAAGCCTCAGGTATGTGGGTCCAATAAAGCTTACCACCTGTCATGTCGGGGATGTCTTGGAAGAATCGATATTCATCCATACTCCTCCAATCACCGTAAGGTGGATATTGCCATCCAAGCGCAATAAAATATATCGCTATGTTGTTCTCTACAGCTC
>JAZGAR010000307.1:0-5118 GCA_036475875.1 Thermoplasmata archaeon | reverse complement strand
GTGGACTGCCTCTCATGCCATGGCCAGCCTGACGTGGCTCCACTGCCGCCCCATAACATACAGAACCCGTACGATGACTGTGGTAGCTGCCATGAATCCGTGCATGCACCTTTGAACATAACCTTTGGCGTGCCAAATCTGCAGAATGACTTCTGCTCAGATGTTTCATGCCACGGCGGCCCCGAAGGTGAATATACAATATTCGAAAATTACGGTGGAAGACATAAGGAAAAAAATAGTGTTCCGATGTATGATTGCATTGACTGCCATACCCCGCATATCTCTTACGATCAAGAGTTGAGTGTGAATTACAAATGCCTGGACTGTCATTCATCCTCCCCGCCTGACCATACCGGGCCATACACGAATGAGCAATGCCTGGATTGCCACAATTCTCCTCATAATCCCCTCAACAGGGCCCCCGGCCCGGGTTATGGGCTTTCACAGAGGGACTACATGAACGCATCGTTGACGCAGTTCATTGAAAATTTAGACTCTCCCTTTAACTGGAGCAGGAGAGGGAACCACGAAGAATACAGTGATTGCACGGAATGCCATGCCAGTGCCGAAGAATCGATTTATCCTGCTGCGGCTTTGAGCCTTATGAACGTCAGTGGCACGGACTGTACAAGCGGCAGTTGCCATTCCTGGATAGATACCACTAGTACAGGCACACCCTACGACCTTCTTACCTCCGCAACGGAGTGGTTGAATCATACCGAAATCTTCAACAACGCCACCGATGGAGGATGTGCCGGAACTTGTCATCAATCAAACCCCAGTAGCCCTGTCTATGACGGTTCGGGTCATGGGGATATCGCAAATTGCCTCAACGACGATTGTCACGGTCAAAACGGTGTATTCGATCCAGATATACATGAGGACCATAAGGACATGCTGTCTCTCTCCGGCTTAACATGCTCCGATGTTTGCCACAAACCCAACATCCTCGATGAAGATCCCATCATCAACGGCGGATGCTACGACTGCCATAAAAGCGGGCACGATCCAAGGATAATGGACACATCGCCTTGTATCACCTGCCATGCTACGAATCAACCCTGAATACCATAGTGGTGAAACGCAAATGAGACCTGACTCAGAAATCAAAAGGTACGGGAAAATTGTCGTCTTTGAGCATTGGTTAATGATGATTCTCGTTTTAACCCTCTCTATAACAGGCTTGTTCCTGGTTAGAGATTGGTTCGTTCACGAATTCCACATCCATGGAGCCGAGATGATCGTGCCCACCCCGGACTTTGCCCTTGATGTTCATAAATTAACAGCCATTGGCCTGTTGATTCTTGGTGCGATACATTTGGTCGCACATGCAGGCCAGAAAGAAAAACCCATACTGCCAAAAAAAAGTTTTATAGAGCTTAAGGCAGCATTATATTCGTTGATGTTCCTCGTGTTCTTGGCCAAGAAACAGGAAAGGGGCAGTGGAGGGAAATATCTCAAGAGCCAGAAGATCATCTATGCCTTTACAGTTTATGTTCTTGGGCTGGCTGCTATCACAGGCTTCCTTTATTTGGGTGGGATTCTTGTGGAGTATTTGCTCATAGCCCATATCGTGGCTGGTGTTTTGGTTTTATTGGTTGTAGTCCATCGTTTAGCCTTGGTGATCAGGAGACATGACAAGGTGGCTTTGAGAAGCGTTCTGGCAACAGGGACGATGCCCAAGTGGTATGTCAAGAAGAATCATAGGGTATGGTACGAGGAGATCGTGGGCAAGACCGCGCAAGAGGTAAAGGAATCCACAAAAACAAAGCCTGAGATTGAAGTACCTGTAAAAACAAAGGAAGTTGAAAAGCCCAAGGAGAAGGAAGAACAAATTGCTGCTGATGAAAAACCTGTTCCTTCATCCCCACATCCATCTAAGAGTGGATGAGCATCATCCCTTGAAAATTGCAAACGGAGAAAAACATGATAATTTTGAGGTACGCTATCTAACAAAGTGAGAAATACCAACTCTCTCACCCATGGGGTTGAACCTCGAAAACGACAAAAGTGAATAACCCCATGAAGAAATAGCAAAGCGTCAGTTCTTTGTTCGACAGCCTTGGAATCGGGGCTTTCTCAGCCCTTCTTTCGGCAAACTTGCTCCAGCCAAAGAGCTTTTTGAAATACTTGCTTTTAAAAATCTGCGCCCTGTTGAGATACATCGGAATGAACCATAAAAAGAGCACTATGAAGGTTACGTTATCCGCGTTTGTCATGGAGTACCAATCTTCCTGCCAGATGGCGGGAAACCCTGTCCAGGCATTCTCCGACCCGTACACCATACCCGCGACCCACATTCCTATAGGCACCGCTGCGATAAAAAATATTATAAAGGTCAATATAACGAGAAATATCAGCAAAAAGGGCGTTGCAAACATCTTCTGTAAAAGGGTTACCTGTTCTTTGGAACCCCTCCATCTGTTTCTTGTGAAAAGGAATACACCTGCAACCAAACCTGTACCCAGGAAAAGGAAGACAGAAAGAATCATGAGTGCAACATGAACCTTGAACACTGGTGACGCCAGCACAGCCAGAATATGTGGGGGTGGTCCTCCGCCACCTTCTATGCTCTCCACATAGGTATAGGTGATATCCAGTGTCCAGCTGTTGCCTGGATCGTCCTCAGTAAAAAAACCACCAGACCGAAAGAGAGGGGTATCACCTGCTGATTCGCATGTTACTACAACATTCCATGTGTCGTTTAACCCATGTTCGTCCCAGGATATGGTCAATTCACTACCAGACCCTTGATCGTTCTTGGGTTCCTGAATGCCATCATCTGTGGTAAGACTGAATGTGTCCGGGTCCGAATCTGATCCTTCATCATCCTGCCAAGTTAACACGAATACGATATCGATCAATGAGATGTCGCCCAGTTCCACCACTTTTTCCCATGAGGAACCCACATCACTGTATCCATTGAATGTTATGGTTTCCGTCACCTCTTCCCCTCCGCCATTCGGAGGTTGTGCAATGCCGCTAAAATTGCCAATAGTGATCATCATTATTATGATGAATATCGCTGCAAATCCGATATTTCTCGCCATCCTATCATCAGGGATTCCGGGTATTAGTTACTGTCATATTAAAAACTTTCATTTTCCTAAAAAGGGAATATTTGCAGTTTTTAATCTTTCTCCAAGTTCTCCCTCCGAAATTAGGAGCTATCAATTACTTTTATCTGTTGATGGATGTCGGAAAGTATAAGTAAACATAGACCATACTTTATCGAGTATCATAGAAGGGAAGGTACATGACTTCAGATATCTATAATAAAATCAAAGAAATTGTTGGCGAGGAGCATGTGACTGAGAGCGAGTTCGAGAAACTCTTCTACAGCAGGGACGTCTCTCCTCTCCCGCCAGAATTACAAGAGAAGTTGGGCACCACACCAGACTTAATCGCAAGGCCAAGAAGCGCTGAAGAGGTATCAGAGATCGTGAAGGTGGCTGCAAACAACAAGATCCCCATCGTTCCAAGAGGTGGTGCAAGTTGGTGGCTTGGAGGCGCAGTTCCCTACAAAGGGGGAATAGTACTCGACTTGACCAGCATGAACAACATGATCGAGGTCGATGAGAAGAACCTTACTGTTACTGTAGATTGCGGGGTCACATGGAAAGAAGTCGAGGATGCTCTGGAGAGAAAGTCCTTTTTCCTTGGAATTAGGCCAGGTAGCGCAGCCTCGGCCACTGTAGGAGGATGGATAAGCACTGGTGGTGTGGGAATCGGCTCCTACAAGTATGGCTCCGTAGGTGACCTCGTCAGGTCTCTTGAGGTTGTGCTTCCCAACGGCGAGATAATCCAAACCGGAAATAGAGAGCTAGCAAGCAACGGCTCCGGCTACAACCTGATGTGGCTTTTCATCGGCGGAGAAGGAACGCTGGGTGTGATCACAAAAGCAACCCTGAGAATCATCCCTAAACCTGAGGAAGGACCCTATCATGTTTCCTATACATTCTCAGATCTAAAAAGTTGTACCAAAGCAATAAAAAAAGTGGTCTTGAGCAGAATATTGCCACATCATATCGCTTTTGGCGATAGGAAGCATTTCGAACTTCTCAAATCAATGGGAAAACCCGTGCCTAGTGGAGAGATAGTGCTCTGTATAACCCTTGAGGGCGAGAAAGGGATCATTGATTATGGGTTAAGAAAGTTGGACGAGATGTTGACCTCCGTTGAGGGGGGTATGAAGTCATGCGACGGGAAGTCCCACGAGGAGTGCGAGGAATGCACCATAGAATTCAGGGGAAGAGAGATGAGGGTCTATCCTGTGCCAGGCGAGATATTCGTGGGACTGAATAGATTCGAGGAGGCCATGCCCAAGATCTACGGGCTTTTGAATGAGATGAAACTCAAGGCGGGAGTGATTGGCAGTATGGTGGATCGAAGAACCGTGATGATCATGCCCTACTACATTCATGAGGAAGAGGAAAGAACCTTCATGGAGTTCCATTGGCGGCTGGAAAAATCGGCACTTGAGGTCGGGGGTAGGAGAGTCGGCTTGGGACTGTACTTTTCCTCCTGCCTTTGCAACATTCATGACAAGGGTAGCGTTGATCTGATGCGAGCCATAAAACAGAGCATAGACCCTGATAACATCATGAATCCAGGAAAGACCATCTGCGATGAGGACCTGTTCGGGGGACGAAAGGAATCCAATAGATAAGGGATGTGTCCATGGCCAAGATACCTGATATCGAGGAGGATGTTTTAGCGTGCATCCAATGCGGCTATTGCAACGCCGTCTGTCCCACCTATGAAGAGTTCAAGTGGGAATCCGCATCTCCTAGAGGGAAGATATATTTTCTGAAGCGCTTCCTTTCCCTGAATATCATCGAAAAACTGCTCTCTAAGAAAGAGGAGTACAAACGTGGATTCGTGAAGAGTTTATACATCTGCGCCGGCTGCGGTGCTTGTAATAGGATCTGCCCTGTCAGGATCGATCTATCGCAAAGATGGGAGGAACTGAAGGAGTGGTTGTTCTTCGAGGGATACGCCCCAATGGAGGGGCATAGGCCTCTTAGAGAAAGGGTCAAGGCTGTCAGGAATCCCTACAATGAACCCATCCCAAAAAGAAACAATTGGGTGCCCGCGGAGGTGAAACTCTCAACCAAG
>JAZGAR010000306.1:0-8598 GCA_036475875.1 Thermoplasmata archaeon | reverse complement strand
ATAATCATGAAATGAACATAATCATTACGCTATAAATTAATTTAATGAGGCGATATAAATATGGAAGACCTATCATTCTTCAGTTCAGAAATTTATGCATTGCTTATTCTGCCAATGCTCATTTTTGTTGCAAGGGTTTTAGACATATAGCGGTAGCTAACATTCTCGAATAGGAAAGATCGAGACTTTACCCACTTTTATCTGTATTCCCTCGCCCTGTAGGTAGCTATGGGCCATCTGTTCATGGGGATAAGAGATAAATACGAGGTTAGAAATGAGTATTTTGAGATTTGCAACAAACTATAAAGGAGAAAATCAAATAAAACTTGACAATGACAAAAAGCAAAATTATATAACCTGTTTAAATCCTTCACCAACCCATGGAAGAATATCTATGGAGACATCTGAGATAGGGGAAATTAAAAAATTAATTGATAATCGGACAAAGGTCATATTAGACGGCATTGAAATGCTACATGAAGATATGGCCACATTAAAAAGAACTATCAATTGGTCGTATTACCTATCTGTTGTATTAATTGCTCTGGTAATTTTTGTAATTGTGGCTGGCCCGAGATGAAGGAAGCTTATTTGGAGGAACTATGCCAATCAATTTCGTAATCTTCATATAGAAGAACTGATATATCTGCAACGAGTCTTTGATAAAACGGCTCAGAGAAATACATGCTGGGTGAGGAGAAATGGCTAAGAAGAAGAGAAAAAGAGATTATGATGATGACGATTACTGGCACGGGCAAGATTCGTTTTTCGACGATTTCTTCGAGTTCGGTGACATAGACAGGGAGTTCGAGCGTATGAGGGAGTTTATGGATAGGATTACGAAAAGGGCCATGCGCGGTGAGTTGAGTCAAGGAGAATATGGGCCTTATGTTTATGGTTTTTCCATGCGTTTAGGTCCTGACGGAAAACCACGAATAGAGGAATTCGGGAACACGAAACCACCAAAGAGGTTAGGGGGTGGTGAGGGTGAGCAGTTTGAAATCGCAGAGAGGGAACCATTGACGGATGTTATTGAAAGCGATGACTCCATTTCGATAACCCTAGAGATTCCGGGTGTAGACAAAGATCAGATCGAGTTGAGAGTCGAAGAGGATAAGGTAACGATAAATGTTGATACATCTTCACGGAAGTATTTTAAAGAGATACCACTGAAGGTAAAAGTGGATACAAAAACATCAAAGGCCACCTATAAGAATGGAGTGCTGGACATCATCCTAAAAAAGCTTCAGATCAAGGAAAAGAAGGGCAAAAAGGTGAAAATCAATTGAATAGCCGGATTCGCAAGTTTCTTTTATGAAGAACGTACTTGAGATGGGAGTGAATATGGAGCAGGACAAGGATACATACGAAGCCAATAAAAAATCTAAGGAAAAGGGTACATTGGCTGAAAAAGAAAGTGAGATTTCAAAGACTCCACTAAAGGACCCATTGATGACAATTGGGAGCCGCAACACCACCAATGAGGCCAAATTGGAACATACAAAGATCGAAGAAAAAACTCCTGAGGGCGTAAAGGAGTTGGACATTGAGAAATTAAAATCCTCCTTGGAGGAGAAGAATAAGCTGGCAGAGATGTATTACGACAGACTGCTGAGAACCCAGGCTGAGTTTGAAAACTATAAAAAGAGAACAGAGAAAGAATCAAACGAGTTCAAGATTTATGCCAATGCTCAACTGGTCAAAGACCTTTTGGGGGTCATAGATGACTTTCAAAATGCATTGTCATCAGAAATAAAAGGCTCGGATGAGAAGTTCATGGAAGGTATCGAATTGATATTCGAGAATTTCTATGGAATGTTGGAGAAGGAAGGCCTCAGCATGATCAACCCCGTAAACGAGAAGTTCGACCCTTGGAAGCATGAGGTGGTGGAGATGGTACCAACTTACGAGCATCCTGAGCACACCGTATTGGGTGTTGTTCAACCAGGCTACAAGTTCAAGGATAAGATATTGAGGCCTGCAAAGGTAAGGGTCTCAACGGTGCCGGCAAGCGAGGAAGAGAAATCGGAGGATGAAGGGGTGAAAGATGAGAAGGGCAAGTTTGAAGGTGAGGATACAGATAAGAACATCGAGAAAAAAGATTGACGGAGGTGATTTTTTATGGCTAAGATTATAGGAATAGATCTGGGGACAACGAACTCAGAAGCGGCTCATATGGAAGGAGGAAGACCAGTCATTATTCCCAGCGCAGAGGGAAGCACTTTTGGTGGAAAGATGTTTCCTTCGGTTGTGGCTTTCACAAAGGAGGGGGAGAGACTCGTTGGAGAGCCTGCAAAACGGCAGGCGGTTCTGAATCCCGAGAGGACCATAATGCGCATCAAGAGGAAGATGGGGACGGACTACACGGTAACAATAGACGACAAAACCTACACGGCCCAAGAAATTTCCGCCATGATCCTACAGAAGATAAAAACGGATGCAGAGGCTTATCTTGGAGGGGAGGTAAAACAAGCCGTTATTACCGTTCCTGCATATTTCAACGACAATCAGCGCCAAGCAACCAAGGATGCCGGCACAATCGCGGGTTTAGAGGTTCTGAGGATAATAAACGAGCCTACCGCAGCGTCGTTGGCATATGGTTTTGATAAAAGTGAGGATCATAGGGTCGTGGTTTTGGATTTGGGTGGAGGAACTTTTGATGTGACGATCATGGACATGGGGGAAGGCATATTCGAAGTGGCATCCACATCTGGGGATACCAAGCTCGGCGGCACGGATATGGACGACAGGATCATAGAATATATGGTATCAGTGTTCAAGGAGAAGGAAGGGATAGACCTCTTTGATGATAGGGCTGCGTTTCAAAGGTTAAGAGATGCAGCAGAGAGGGCAAAGATAGAACTTTCCGGTACCGTTTCCACAACCATCAGCCTTCCCTTTATTACCTCTGATTCTTCGGGACCGAAGCATCTTGAGATGAAACTTACCAGGGCGAAGCTTGAGGAACTGGTAGAGCCTGTGCTTGCCCGGTGCGATGCACCCATTAAAAGGGCATTTTCCGATGCAAAACTAAAGTCCAAAGATATCGACAAGATCATACTCGTGGGTGGGCCAACCAGGATGCCCATAGTAAGAGAAAGATTCGAGAAGATCATAGGCAAAAAGGCTGAGAGAGGAATTGATCCCATGCAATGTGTGGCCATGGGAGCAGCCATTCAAGGAGGGGTTTTGGCAGGAGAGGTAAAGGATCTTTTATTGCTTGATGTCACGCCCCTTTCGCTGGGAGTTGAGACTTTGGGAGGAATAGCCACTAAGCTCATAGAGAGGAACACCACAATTCCCACCAGGAAGAGCCAGATATTCTCCACCGCTGCGGACTTCCAGGCCAGTGTTGAAATCCACGTCTTTCAGGGAGAGAGGGATATGGCCTCGGACAATATACGCCTGGGAAGGTTTCATCTCACAGGAATTCCTCCTGCTCCAAGGGGATTGCCGCAGATAGAGGTTACTTTCGATATAGATGCCAATGGTATTGTGAATGTCTCGGCAAAGGATCTTGGCACAGGCAAGGAGCAGAGCATCACGATCACAGGCAGCACGAATCTCAGTCAAAAGGAGATAGAACAGAAGATAAAGGACGCGGGAAAATATGCTGAGGAGGACAAGAAACGAAGGGAGACCATAGAAACGAAAAACCAAGCTGAGAGCCTTGTTTACAACGCGGAAAAGACGGTAAAGGAGTACGGAGACAAGGTGAGCAAAGAGGACAGGGAGAGCATAGAAAAATCCATAGAAAAGTTAAATGAATCCATGAAAGGCGATGACATATCAAAAATCAAGGAGGGCATAGAAAAACTACAGGAGGAGGTTCAAAAGATAGGAACGGCAATTTATCAGAAAGTGGCCCAGGAACAGGCCGAGCAACAGGCAAAAAAAGAGGCTGGCGCGACAGAGGAAGGCAAAGATGAGAAAGGATACGTGGATGCCGACTACAAGATAATAGATGAGGAGGAAGAGGACAAATAGGTTCACTTACACCACAATATTTTTTTGTTATGACTCTTTACTACCCTTAAATAGGAAAAATGGATTACATCCCCCTTAATTGGAATTAACCAATACTTAAACTGGAGGTCAACTGGTGGCAAAGCGGGACTACTATGAAGCGCTGGGTGTGGACAAAAAAGCCTCTAAAAATGAGATCAAAAAGGCTTACCGTAAACTGGCGAAAAAATACCATCCCGACATGAACAAGGACAGTCCAAAGAAGGCCGAGGAGAAGTTCAAGGAGATATCAGAGGCCTATGGAGTTCTAAGCGATGATATGAAGCGCAGACAATACGACATGTATGGTCATGCCGGGATAGACAGCAGATACACCAGAGAGGATATTTTCAGAACCATAAACTTTGAGGATATTTTCGGTGGTATAGGATTCGGTTTTGGTGGGTTAGATAGCATCTTTGACACTTTTTTCGGAGGAGCAAGGGCAAGAAGGCAAGTGCCAGTCAAAGGTAATAATCTGTATAAGGACCTTGAGATCAGCCTAAAGGAGGCTGCTTTCGGTGCCAAGAAAACCATAAGAGTGCCTAGAATCGAGAAATGCGGCAAATGCAACGGTACGGGCGCGAAAGTGGGTACCTCACCGAAGAAATGCTCAGCCTGTGGGGGAACAGGGCAGATAAGAGACATCAAAAGCAGTGGTTTTGGCCAATTCATTAGGATAACACCATGTAGGAACTGCAACGGCTCTGGAGAGAAGATAGAGCATCCTTGCACTGCATGTCACGGCAGAGGTAAGGTTCGAAAGATCAGGGAAATCTCGGTGGATGTACCCGCAGGTGTGGACACAGGCAATAGAATTAGGCTGCCAAGAGAAGGTGAGGCAAGTAGGAGCCGGGGGCCACCAGGTGATCTGTTTGTGCTGATATACGTCAGCCCCCATGAGAGATTCCATAGGGAGGGGAATCATATTTTATACGACGCTGAGATCACGTTCGCTCAGGCTGCGCTGGGTGATGAAATCGAGGTCCCGACTCTAAATGGTAAGGCGAAGGTGAAGATACCAAAAGGCACCCAAACACATACAACATTCCGTCTCAAAGGGGAGGGCATCCCCGATGTTCACGGTAGAGGAAAGGGCGATGAGTACGTGCGAGTAATAGTGAAAACACCTTCAAAACTCAGTGAGAGACAGAAGCAGTTGCTTTTAGAGTTTGAAGGGTCGGATAAAGCTTCTAAAGGGAAAAGGAGGTTTTTTTGAGAAGTTCAAATAAGGAGAATCTTCTTCACTCTAATATCACCATCTTCAGGCTCCTTCCATCAGGGCATTTCACATCATCCTTTACCTTTGTGATGCGAAATTTCTTGTTGATTTTAGGCCCGACTATAAAGCAAGTCCTGTAGCTCTCACAGCCTATGTTCAAACATTCTTCTTTGTCAATGCTCACTGTGGAGCCTTCTATTGCATGTTTTGCATCCAAAGTGGTCTCAATTGGTGCTTTTTTCAGTTCTACAACTCTCACCCCGCTCTCATGCACACTGCAATCATGATGTTTCTCTCTCACATCCACGATCTCATAAAGAGTACCTTCCTCAAGATTGAAGCAGACGGTCTTCCTCTTGCAATCTCTACAATCCGAAAGAGGGCCCCGAAACATCAAGGTCGTGCCGATCTTGGCTTGTGTCTCCCCGACTAAACTTACTACCATGGAATCTACCTCTTAAATGTTTCAAATCACCTTCGTAATCTTGGCCAAATTCTCAGCAGCCTCGTGGCTCAGGCCGTTGTCCCCCAATATGGTGTACCTCTGGGGATTTATCTTATGAGCATAGGTAAGAGCTCGGATCACTTCGTCATCGCTCAATCCTAACCTCTTCGCGGTTGTGGGTGCACCGATATTGAGCAAAGCCTCCCTTATCCTATCCCAATCTCCGCCATGGAGATACATCATCATGATCGCTCCTACCCCGCACTGTTCCCCGTGCAAGGCAGGTTTCTCAGCGATTTCATCCAACGCATGAGAGAACTTGTGCTCTGCTCCGCTCGCTGGTCGAGAGGAACCTGCTATGCTCATAGCCACACCCGACGAGACAAGGGCTTTGGCCACATACCAGGCGGATTCTTCTATTCCAGGTTTTATCATATCGGAGTTCTCAAGGAGGAATCTGCCTGTAAGATCAGCAAGCATCGATGCCGAGCTGCTGAACTCCTCATTCTTCAGCCTTTGAGCGAGCTTCCAGTCCATAACCGCGGTTATATTGGCCACGATATCACCGCACCCAGAAGCCAGTAATCTGTATGGTGAAGAGGCAATGACCTGTGTATCCGCCACAACTGCAAGGGGAGTCTGAGCGGTAAGGGATTTTCTTTTTCCGTCCACATTTATTGAGGCTCTCGAAGACACGATGCCGTCATGTGATGCTGCGGTAGGGATACTCAGAAATGGTATGTGACTCTCGAAAGAGGAGCATTTTGCAACATCTATCGGCCTGCCTCCTCCCACACCCAATACAAAATTGGCTTTCACTTCCTTGATTTTGTCCATAATTTCCGTAATATTCTCTTGATTAGCATCTTTTATGGTCGTTTGATGCACATCAAAGCCAATATCGATCAGAATCTGTTGCACCGTGTCGCCTGCTATCTTCTTTGTGTTCTCATCCGACACTATCAAAGCTTTTCTCTCTAAAAGTAACCTATTACAAACATCGCCGACATCATTTATTACCCCATGCCCCACCATGATTATTCTCGGTAATTCCGTTGTTTTTGATTTTGTAAAGTTTTCATTCATTACAGTTCGCCCCATAGCTAATAGAGAGGTTAATATAGGGCTATCCCCTTTTCAAATTATCGGTTGAATTAGGAGCGGATATAGCTTTGGAGGATTTTAAAGGATTCTATAGGCGGTATGGGGGAAAACTGTGGTTGGTTTTGATTTTGGGCGTAATAGTAGTTCTCTCCCTCGGATGCCTATTTCTGCCAGAGATCTTTTGGGATAAATTTATATACAGATATTATTGGGGGCCAGTTGAGGTAGATGCATTAGAATCAGGGCCAGTAATTCAATCTGACGGCTATGTCATAAACCAGGGCTACACTTTGATCAGCGAGATAACATACGGAATTTTGCTTATTTTGGCTTTATTCGGCATTTATAAGCTCCTAAAGCGCTTTAAGATCCAAATCGACCTGAGATTTGTGCTTTCGGCGTTGCCTTATTTCTTTCTAGGCGGGACTTTGCGTGTTTTGGAGGATGCCGAGCTCTACAAAGAGCCATTTGTTTACTTCTTCATCTCACCTTTGATTTACTTTGTCATCGGCGCCTTGATATTAGGGGTGTTGTTATTCGCTGTTTTCCTCGGGAAAAAGAAGAGCTATTCCCAAAAAAAGAAGTTGATTCTTGCAGGGATGATATGGCTTGTTTTTAACGTGGTTTACATCCTCATATACCTTTTCAACGCCGATAGCTTCAATTTCGGCAGTGAGGAAATGGTTCATCCCCTCGTGCCCATCATATTCTCAATCGCCACTTTTTCGTTTCTAATCTTAGATTCGAGGAAGAAACGGGAATTCGACGAATTTTTAACCCTCTTCCTGTTCGGTCTCTTCTTATTGGCCTTTTCAATATTCATCATCATGCTCTGGCCGTCAATCGAGCCTTGGAAAGAGGCGTATCTAGAGGCACATGGAGGGGTTGGGGTAACTACAAGGCCGTTTGCAGGCTTGTTGGTCATATTCATCTCTGTTGGCATCACCTTTTGCACATTCGTTGTTGCCAAGCTCTTGAAAAACAGGAACAAGAAAATGGAGATATTCACAAACCCCATCAATCTGTTGATCATCTTCGGCCAGATGTTCGATGCTACCGCTACCTTTGTAGGGGTGGATTTCTATGGTTATTCAGAAAAGCATCCGATACCTGATTTCCTCTTCCAAACTTTTGGTACTTCAGCGGTGTTCATCCCCATAAAATTGATACTGGCATGCGTGATGGTTTACCTCATCGACATTTCTTTTAAGGAAGATCTGATAAAATATCCTATACTGATGGGATTGATAAAGATCGCCATCATAACGTTGGGATTAGGCCCTGGGACCAGGGATACGCTGAGGATGGTGATGGGGATTTGAGAAGATCATTGAATATGGATATATGAATCGGTCTAAACTCCCAGAACCTTTTTTAAAATAGAAATGTTTAAATGGTCCTTGGATGATGATTATCGGGATTATCTCATGAAAAGAACGAACATATTGGATAAACTGGGGAAAAAAGCGATTACGCCAGATGATCTTGCGAAGGAGGTTGAGGAGGACCTTGAATTGCTCCCAGAAATATTTGAGGGTATATATTCAACAAATGCAAATATTAAATTTGGTTGTGCGAAGATCCTAAGGACCATCAGCCAGAAAAACCCAAAGGAATTATACCCCAAAATAGATTTTTTTATTGATCTTTTAGATAGCACGAATAATATATTCAAGTGGAACGCGATAGATGTCCTATCCAATCTTTCAAGAGTAGATACAGAAAAAAAATTTGAAAAGGTTTTCCCAAAATTCTATGGTTTGCTTTCTGATGAGTCCATGGTTACGGCAGCCCATGTGATTGACAATTTTGGAAAGATCGC
>JAZGAR010000305.1:0-14526 GCA_036475875.1 Thermoplasmata archaeon | reverse complement strand
TTCATCATGTGGTAGAATAGTAAGGGCTTTTGGTGTTGACAACCTGATGGATACAGTCCAAAATGTATATTGGATATCCTCTAGAAATCAGTTATTATGTAGAAGATAAAATAAAATCTAAGCATTTGGATTCTTTTATCAAACCCGCCATTCAGTGATTTCGCTGCACCTACCATAGAAAATATTGATATATCTTTTGAGGTCGATGGAAATTGGACAAGGCTCAATGAGTCCGATAATCATGAATGGCATGGCCAGGATCTAATAACCTCTAGGACGAACGTTAGTATCAATACCACTATTGCTGATAATGTAGAGGTTGATGAGGATACGATAAAAATAACGATTAAAAGGGGAGATGTGGAAATAACTCCACCTGGAGGTGATCGTATGATACCCATAGGAAAAAGAAGATATTCATACGTTTTTTCTGCTGACCCTCAAATAGGGTACGATTTCACAATTACAGCTTCTGATGTTAACAACCATAAAAAATCCGAATCAGGAAGCATTCTATTTAATTGATCTCAATACTCCCATCTAAATTTTTTATTGAAGAACATCGTGAGCCAAGAGGAGTAACGCTCGTCAAGTAGCTCTTGGTCTAAAAGGATTTTGTATTCATTCTTTAAAGCCTCGTTTATATGTCTACCTAGGTTCAAAGTGTTTAGCTTGGACTCGATGAGTTCTTTTGCATTCCCAAAATCTCTCACTATATCCACATACCAATTACCGCCCTTTATATATGGGCCCTTGATAAGATTAGGAGAGCCTGTCCACTTTTTTATGAAATCCGTGGCGTTGGGATGCCATACAGGTGGACCTTTATGCGGCTTTACTGAAGGAAGTGAGAAGACTTCGAATTCAAATAGCAGCATTGCATTATCATTCACAAAATAGTCTGAGTCTGTAAGGCTAAAACCAGATTTCTCACAGAGTTTTGAGATCGCCTTTACAGATTTGCGAAGTTGTGAGTGCAATATGTCCGGCAGAGTCCTAGGTGCATGGAACGTGATGCCAAGTAGAGTCGTGGCTCTTCTCTTCATCATGTTCCTAAGATCAGCGATTGGTTCAGGAACGATTTCATTCGGGAAGAAGAATTCCATCCTCGGTTTTGTGTAGTAGGAGTTGCAGGCGTGAATAAAGGTGGCGAAGTTTTCCTCGGACAAAGCTGAGGCGACATTCCTCTTAGGGTCTACGGGATCCACAACTATCAAACTGTCATCAAATATTGCATGTTCACTATCATCGAAAGTTATTACAAAATCTTTACTACAATTTTTTGCATGTGCCAGGATGCTACTAAAATCACCATAATGCAATACGAGCAATTCACATAGGTAGCCTGAAAATCCTTCAATCTCAGCCTCAGCGCCATAGATTCCTATGCCCTTCAAGAACTGCTTGAGCAGTCTGACCTGATCCCTCTGTTCATCGTTTATATGCTCGATGATGTAGTTGGTATGGAAAGGGGTTCTATCCACAGCGCTCATCTTCTGAGAAGGGTCTTCGATTTTATAGCACGGCACGATCTCCACGGTCAAACCATCAAACTTACCAAACACATATGGATGTTCTGCATATTTTTTTTCACATTTTTCTAAAACCACTCTGCCGATTTTCAATCCATATGATTCTAAATCTTTTCTATTTGTGGTTGGCGGGAATAGGACGAATATGTCAATATCAGGATTGTTTAAATGCGTGCCTTTCGCAACAGAGCCGACCAAGAGAGGTTCAACCTCTATTCCAATGGATTCAGCCACACTAAGAACCTTCGCCTTGACCTTCTCCACCACATCGAATATTCGCCTGTTTTCATCATTCTTAGGCGCTATCCGGTATAGAACCTCTCCTTCGATATTCATACATAGCGGTGTAGAGTGTAGGGGGATAAAATATTTTCTGGTTTGAAGAGGATGGCGAAGGGCTGGCTTTGGAAGATGGGTTTGTGGGGTGGAGGAGGGGGGATGTTGTGTGGGTATTGTAGAAGGAACGTTGATGGATAAAATGGTTATATATTAACCGTAATTCGCCAATTGATATTACCGTTGGTATAGTGGGCTTATTTCTCCAAACATTAGAAAGGATTAAATCACTATAGTGGTCTCCCAAAGATAAGGGATATGATAACAATACTTAAAAGGGATAATGCATTTTCTGTGAGCTGAATCCAAGAATTGGTAGAGCAAGGAGAGAGAAATGACTTCTGACCTCAAAGAGAAGCTCCTTCATAGGTTGAAGAACGAGTTCGAGATTTACGTCCTGATGTTCATATTCGCAGTGTGGTTCCTTCTCAATATTGGAGGGGCTATGAAAGGCGATGAGACGATTTTTGCATTGCAAGGATACTATTTTATGAAGGGAAACATGCCTGCAGAGCAGTTCAGGCCCATGTCAAGGTACTTTTATGGATTAGGGCAATTGATATTCGGCAGAACAACTTTTGGCGCCAAGTTCTTCGTATTTCTTTTCGGAATACTTACTGTATACCTCACATATAGGGTTGCAAAGGACCTAAGCAATCGCATCAACGGATTCTTTGCAGCATTAATACTTGGTATAATCCCCTTGTATGGAGACCTCTTGGTCTCGGGATTGATGGACATAATGCTCACATTCTTTGTAATGCTACTATTTTTCTTCGCACTGAAATGTTTTAAAGCTAAGGATATAATCAAAAAACAGCGATTAATTTTTTTAATTGGTGTGTTGTCAATCTGCACGCTAGCAACGAAGCTTTATGGGGTGTTCTTCTCCTTGGTGGCATTCATTTTCCTGGTGCATAGCGAGTGGAGAACTATAAGAACCATCGAACTGTTCAAACGAAAGAAAATGGCCAAAAGATTCAAAAAGAATCTTTTTCATGTGCCTGTGTTTGTTATAGTGGGCGTGTTGTTTGGCCTGCTAATTAGGGTTCAATTGAGCGATTTTTGGGAGAATGCAGGTGAAAAAGGAAGAGCAGATGTATTGGATGTGTTGCCTGGTTTCCTAGACAACATCGTGCTGGGCATGAACAGTTCCCAGGCGTACGGGTTCTTCATTGCACTCGGGATTGTGATTTTTATCATACTATGGCTTATCTGTGCCCTCGTGGGTAGAGAGAGCCTCAGAACCTTGAAATACTTGGCGAAGAAGAAGGCACTTGACAAGAAGTACCATGTATTGATCTACTTATTGGGCGCAGTCATTGGGTTTGCGATCATATATTCTCCTCACCTCAGCAATCCTGTTACCTTGTTCACCCAGATAATGCTGAACCAGACCATACATCTGAAGCAAGGTTCACCTAGGGAGGTAGGGGGAGTGGTATATGAGAGTGCTCCCTGGTGGTCGTATCTGTACTGGAGCTACATCTATCTGGGTGTGATGTTCATAATAGGCCTAGTAATATCTTTGTGCTACAAAACCTATAGATTCATCAAAAAGGAGAGCCTTGCCAAAGGGCAAAACCTGCTGTTTTTCTATACCTTTGTTCCTTTTGTGCTTCTCAGCACCCTTAGTCTGAAAGTTCACAGCTATTTCGTGGTTCTGTTTCCCTTGTTCTCCATATTCATCGTTCTTCAGGTGACCGCTCTGGTCAAGAGACTTTGTGCCTCACTCTCCTTCAAATCCATAAAAAGTCATGCAAAATTGCTCTCGATAGGTGCTATCGTCATGTTATTGCTGCTGCCCGGCCCGTTGTGGATGACATGGGATGACCCTCATCGAGGATATGACTCTGGCTATGATACCGCTGCTGAGTTGGTCGTCGATTACGCAAATGAGCATTCGGGTGAAGACATACGCATCATCGCATTTGACAAGCTCTCCGTGGAATTCTATCTTCCAGACAATGTCCTGAGTGAGGTGGAGATTATCTCCCTATTCTCAGATAATTTCTCCATGGACATACTTGGAAGGCCTTACATCTACTACCCTGATGAGGAACTCTATGATATGGTTCTGAGTAACGAAATCGATATGTTCGTTGATGAACCAATGGGTGCTGCAAACAGAGAAACCTTGATAAGAATTTATGCGGCAGAGAATTACACATACATGAACCAGATAAACGAAGAACTGATTGTTTACCACCTTTCGAGTTGATATTAATGCTTTCTATAATAGTACCGACATACAATGAGAAGGAGAACATCCCGCAGCTCTTTGAACGGATATTTAAAGTGCTGGGTGACAATAATATAGATGGCGAGGTAGTGGTGGTGGATGACGATTCTCCGGACGGCACGGCAAAGGTGGCAGAGAGCCTGAAGAGCAGATACAATGTTCAGGTCATAGTCCGAAAGAATGAGCGGGGTTTGGCCTCAGCTGCGATCAAGGGAATGGAAAACGCTAATGGCGATATTCTCTGTGTCATGGACGCTGATCTCAGTCATCCGCCTGAAGTCATTCCAAAAATGCTAAGGTTCATAGAAAAAGGCGAGGCAGAGCTCGTCATAGGTAGCAGGCATATGAAAGGCGGGGATATTGAGAATTGGACATTTAAAAGGAAGGTGGTCTTGAAGTGTGCATCTCTTATCGCAAGACCAATTACGAAGGTCAAAGACCCTATGTCTGGCTATTTCATGCTGAGAAGAGATGTTATTGAAGACGTTGAACTCAAGCCAAAAAGCAATAGAATTGGTTTGGAGATCATAGTTAAGGGTAACTATAACCGCTTCATTGAAGTGCCGTATGTGTTCGGGGCCAGGGCCTACGGAAAAAGCAAGCTCGGCACCAAGGTTATGAAGAATTACCTCTCACATGTATTGAGGCTTTATTTTTATAAGGAAAGCTCGTTCTATCAATTTCTTAAGTTCTGTGTGGTTGGTGGTCTCGGCATTTTTGTCGATTTAGGCGTGTTTTCCCTGCTGTATTGGGGTTATTTTCTGGGGTTTGGCCAAAGCACAGGCACATTGTGGGCACAGACGCTTTCATTTTCTGTAGCCGTTACCTTCAATTTCATTTTTAACAAGATTTGGACCTTCCAGGATAAGGAAAGAAGAAAGATGAAGGTTACGCAACAGTATATAAAATTCTTCGCTGTAAACATAAGCGCTTGGGTAATAAGAACGTTTATCATATACTTCCTGCTGAACTATCAGAATGTTTGGAGATTCTACAGCATGCCCATAGCGACCTGGCTCATATCTATCTTATTAATAGAACGGTTCGCGTTGCTTATAGCCATATTGATCGTGATGTTCTGGAACTTCTTTGGGAGTAAATATCTGGTATTTAAAAGGGAGAAGACGTTGGTTAAGCCAGTAAAAGATTAATTTGGAGGCCGACAATTATTTGGTTTTTCATTCCGTTTCCAGATCTGATAAGATCACCCCTTTTGGGCTGAGGGTGTAGAAAGATGGGTTTAGGCAACTTGGGGGATCAGGTTTCATTGTCACCCAATTCCCCGGGTTCTTCATCTGGCAACCCTTCATCGGGAAATTCTACGATTTCTTTCCTCTGCTCTTCCTCAAGCATCTCTTCATCGGGAAGTTCCCCTCTTCTTCCCTCCAGCTCTTCCCCATATCCGAGAGTTTCATCTTCTATTTCTTCCTCAGGCTTCTTTTTTCTCCATCCGACAATACCGAGAACGATCTCGACCACTCCGATGATGAGAATCAGCCAAAACCAAATATCAACATACAATGATGGGTAGATCTGATACGATCTTGCTCCTAACTCTCTATTGGGCGCGTGATATTTAAGCACCTCTCTATCGCTTGAAGCGTCCTGTACGACCTCTACAAAAACAACAACAACGTCTCCTTGATTAAAGCTATCACTTATGTCATCTCTGAAAGTAATGTTGAAATCCCCATCCCCGATGCCTGAACTTTCAAACCAGACGATAACATAGTTCTTATTGTCGATTTCCATCGTTTCCATTCTCGAGATTTCATCTCTGATTGTTATAATTTCGCCTTCGTTATATTCTGTGAAGTCTCCGTTCATCTCCTGGGCCGCGACATCTTCAGCGCTATTTGCCGGTCCGAATATGCCCATAAAATTCCAGAATCCTATCAAAAGAGACAAGGCAAAGATAAACAGCAAGCACCCAGTTATTATTCTACCTATGAACTTCTTTCCCTTTCTTGACAGAAATGCGGTAATAATCACTGAGATGACCAGCAAGATGACCAATATCACAACGAATAAAATCAGCCCTCTTAAAGCAACTATCGAATCAGCCATTTTCCTCATCCTGCCCTTTTTTATTGATCACGTCTTTCCTCTTCTCACGATATTCCAGGACAAACTATTCAGGACTAGGCAATGTTAATCGTATTCCTTATTCAACCTTCTCGAATCTGTCCTTCAACTTCTTCATAACTTTCGGCAGGGTCGTGTATTCCATGTCAGCAAGAGGCAATCTATGCGGTTCGAAGGGGCCGTGTCTGCGCATGTACTCTGCAACCCGCTGCGCTCTTTCCCTCGTGTAATCAAAGCCAGGGTCATCAAACAGGTCAACCGGCCCAATGAGTTTTCCTTCACATAACTGAAACCCTAGTCCCACCACTCTCGGAGGACCATCGAATCTTGTGCACATGGCGTTCTTCACACCTACAGGCATTAACGGACCGTTATGCGAGCCCCTCATCCATCCAGAAACAAGAAATGGAAATGCAAAGGGCTCGAGCACCTCGCCCAAGGCAGGTAGGCCTGATTGCGCCCTAACCACCGCAACGGGATCGTCCTTTCCAACATACTCCCCGGCAATTTGATAGAGTTTCTCTGTAGAAATCACAGCCGCAGGTTCATTATGCGGGAGTTTTCCTCCCTCCTTTGGAAAAACCCTTTTGATAACATATCGTTCTTTGGCGCCGATTAGGGCCAATATATCGTACATTTCTTCTGGAGAGGACATCATGACCTTTTTATGTTCCATTATATCCCATACCTCCAATACAAAACCCGGGTGTAGGTTCGGGTCTATGACAAGGCCTGCGGTGTTGAAGGGATCAGCGAACATCCTAAAAATGGGAAGGTTGAATGCCCCAGGCTCTGTTTTATCCATAAGGAAAACGATTATGGGCTCTGCCTTCCTTTCTGTAAAGGTCATCTCTGCAACACCAGGACCCAGGCCGCGGACATTCCCTGAAAATGCATCAGACAACATATCCTGCCCAGCGCCGTACAATTTCAGGGCCTTGGCTTCCTTCGTTGCCTCTGTAAACACATTCCAGGCGATTTCATGCACATAGCGGTTGTTGTCACCCTTAAAATGGCCCATAATCAGTTCTAAATCATCTCCGCAATGTGTCACATGAAAGTCTTGGATTGTAGCCTCTTCCTTGGCTTTGGAGAGCATTTCCCTTGCGAGATCCATAAGCCTTGGATGTACGGTAGAATGCCCAGGCCAGCCTCCAACGTCCGCCTTTATGATACTTATTGTAACCTTCGTCATCTCAATCCCCAAAAACCCAAATAGTCTCTTGGTTTTAAAAGGTTGTTGGTGATAACTCCTGATGATATTGCCACATCTTAACTTTCCTGATAGAAAGATATATAATTTTGCAGACCATTATGTTGAACAAATAACAAAAAGGAGGTTTGTAATTGTCAGAGATAATTGGTAATTTGGAGAAAAGATTGATTTCCACCAGGGAGAAGATTAGGAACAAAAGAAGAGAATTAACTGGTGGTGTGGTAGAGGACAAGATCAAAGAGATAGGCAAAATGACCTACGAGGAATTGGAGAAGGATTTGGATGCGCTTGCGCAGGCTACAAAAGAAGGGAGATCAAAGGCAGGTGAAGCCAGTCATAAGCTATTTGATGAGATAACGGCGGATATAAGCGCTGCTATGACCAAGCTCGGTGAAAAGAGGATGGACATCACAGGCGGGGTAGGTGAGGAGAAGGCAAAAGAAGCTGTCCACACCATCAAGGTGAAAGGTGAATCTGCCCTCAAGGAGATCGAAGAAGACATAGCCAAAATAGCCGAGAAACTGAAGGGGAAATCCAAGGAAGAATAGATGAGATAACAGCGAATGTCAACACATTTTTCTTCCATATCTATCAGGGATGAAAGCCAGGGATAAACACATTCATAGAATTAATCACACCATTGTTGTTAGCAACTTTTGAATACACCTATTAAAGATGCTAGTCTTTCCAAATCTGAGGCAATATCTTAAAATACAAATAATCAATAACAGCCCAAAGCTCAGCCCAAAGTAAATCTATAAAGAAGGCTAAAAATATGGTTCTGAACAAATATCGCAGCACTGCTGACCCCTATCTACTACCCTTGGCCAAGAGATTGAGGAATGTTGAGCCCAACACCCTCACTTGGTTGGCCTTCGTGTTTGCGGTTCTTGCCGGGATTTTTTTCTATTTGAGCGAAATCTGGTGGTGGTTGCTGCTAGCAGTTCTATGCTTATTTCTCAGTGCCCTCTTAGATGCTTTGGACGGTAAAATCGCCAAAATCACCGGTAAAGCCTCCAAAAGAGGGGATTTTTTGGATCATGTTCTCGACAGGTATGCCGATGTCTTCATAATTGGCGGTATAATGTTAAGCGTCTATTGCGATTGGTTCATAGGAATACTGGCAATGCTTGGTGTGTTATTGGCAAGCTACATGGGCACCCAGGCTCAGGCCCTAGGATGTGGCAGGGACTACGGTGGAATACTAGGAAGGGCTGATAGACTCGTGATCCTCATAATCGTGCCTTTGATCCAATTACTCGTCAATAAGGAATTGGATGGGAGGATATGGCTATTTACACCCATTGAATATGCCATGATCTGGTTTGCCATCGCAGGACACATTACAGCCGTGCAGCGGGGAGTGAGGAGCTGGAAAAAGCTGGGTAAAAGGCGCTAAAAAATCTTGGTAATCAGGTTATCTTCCAGCCCATATCTTTCTATGAACTCCACCGCATCATCGATATTGCCCACACTTTTGATGTTTGAATGCGTGTCAGTGCCTATGGAAATGAGCACTTCGCTGCTTCTCAAACTCGCGAAGAAACCCTCTGCAAAATGATAATATGGTGTGTTGAGCTTAGAGTTCCTCAAGCTCGGGCAAAGCTCGATAAATATCTTGTTAGCTTCGAGAACAGCTATGAGCTCATCATATTTACTATGTGAAAAATTTTTACCGATATCGTTATGAGCCAAACCCACAGGACATTTGATATTTTCTCGAATTCTCAAGAGTTCCCACAACGGAATTCCGTTCCAAATATCATTTTGCACGTACTCAAATAGCACCAAATCAAGGTTGTTTAAATCCTCGAATTGGATTTTCGATAGGTCTGTTCGCTTTTTGCACGCATCGAACTCCACGCCGCAAAGAACGATGATCTCATCTTGAAATTCATCTGCCAAGGATTTGATCTCCTGGATGTAGCCCAAAAGGCCGTTAAAAGGTATCGAATCCACCTTTGTGGTCATATAATGGTCTGTAATAGCGACGTGGGTGAGCCCGAACTCTATACCTGCCTCGATTATTTCTCGCGGTGAGTACCTACCATCAGAAAAGGTCGTGTGGTTGTGCAAATTCATCATTTCGATCATTCCCATTTATCATTCTCATACCAGTATATACATAGACGTTTATAGGATTTTGTCATGTTGATCACCTTAACTTTCCTCCCTCTACCCATTTTTCATCTTTATACAATTAGGAGATATCACAAGACATATCATAAAAATCTTTAAGGTTTTTCTAGATTATACCACTAATATGAAAGCGAGAGCGACTGTTAACTTCAAAGGAAAGGTGCAGGGCGTGTTCTTCAGAGCCAATACAAGGGAGGCTGCGGAGCGTTTCGGTGTTTTCGGCTGGGTGAAGAACCTGCGTGATGGGGGTGTTGGTGCTGTTTTTGAGGGCGAAAAGGAGAATATCGAAAAGGTGATACAATGGTGCAAGACCAAGCAGCCTTATGCTCATGTGGAGAGCGCGGATGTGGAATGGGAGGATTACAAGGGCGAGTTTCATGGATTTGAAATCACATATTAGCAGTTCTTGTCTCATAGATCACTGTTGTTGAAATCATGAGGATTACAGAGTACGATGAGGTGGACGGGCAACATGTTATGGAGTTGAATCTAATATGTTTTGGATGGTTTTTCACAGCAGAACAAATAAGGAAAATTCGTAAAGTGGACAATCTCGTCTCGGATTATTTCAATCGATCTCAATCCCGTACACCTTTTCCGGGTTATCCTTGTGTATCACCATAGCGTCTTCCTCACTTAGAAGTCCTGCGTCTAAAATAGCTTTGGTGCGTTTCGGAACGGTCTTGATTCCAAGTACAGCACCTGGTCTTCTGGGATCATCGAGATAATCTGTTTCCATCATGAACCTGTTGCCCTGGGCAATTGCCTCCTCAATATTCTTTTTCGAGGCGAGTACCGAGGGGAAGAGACCGTGATTGTCCTTTTCGTCAATAATTGCCGGGCTGTAATGCTTCACGAGCCTGTTGGCCGATAAGCCCACGCTATTTGCGATCTGAACCAGTTCCTTGCACACTTCTGGGGTTCCGCCCTCCGTATGCAAAACCACGGCGCAT
This sequence comes from Thermoplasmata archaeon, assembly GCA_036475875.1. Lineage (GTDB taxonomy): Archaea > Thermoplasmatota > Thermoplasmata. Next base: position 4,023 of record JAZGAR010000305.1, on the reverse strand, counting down.
TCAAGCTCCTTTGCGATTTCCATACCGTATCTCATGATATCATTCGAGGTCTTTACAATCTGCTCCGATACTGGAAAATGAGGCCTCCCGATCTCTCCCAATGCAATGGCCTTGCCTTCCTTCACATACTGGGCCGCAATGTCCATCCCCAACATCATAATCTCCTTGGCTGGATTGAGGGGCATTCGCTCAGAAAGTCTCAGCAATTCCACAGGATAAGGCCCCAGCGTCACAAAGATCTTCACATCCGTCTTTTTTCGCGCCAGTTCGGTCATTTTCAGGGTTATATCGTATTGTGCCTTGAAGTCCTCCCCCTTGGTAATCTTATGTCCTTTATGAGGAAGATGCGATACTATGAGGTGGGTTCCTCCGGCTTTTTGAAATTCAATTACAGCCTCGAAATTCCTGCCATTGGGTTGGAGATGAACGTGATTGTCTAAGATGGGCAAGGTAGGCACGGCTTTCTCTCCCAAATAGGCATTCGAAGAATAGATAAAGAGCAATAAAAAAAAGGTCAATGAAGAAGGCCCGCGGCCTTCAGTTCCTCCGTAATCTTATCTACGGCGATCTCTACATCCTCCGGGCGTCTCGCTCCGGTACAAACCAGTTTTCCCGAACCAAAGAGCAACACCACAACCTTGGGGTCTAATATACGATAGACCAGACCTGGGAATTGCTCGGGTTCGTACTCCACCCTATCCAGGCCAAGACTGATAGCTATAGCATTCAAATTTATCTCGCATCCTAGATCCGAGGATGCAACTATGTTCTGCACTTCTATCTTCGGTTTTTTCGTTACTTTAATGCCAGCCTTCCCAATCTGCTTGATAACGGTATCGATAGCTATGCGAACATGATCTAAACTCTTCGCTCCTGTGCAAACCACCTTTCCGCTCCTAAAAAGGAGTGTGGCAGTCTTAGGTTCTTTCAGCCTGTAAATCAAGCCTGGAAATTGTTCAGGTTCATACTCTGCACCGTCTAATGCCAAAGCGATCGCCTGTAAATTCAATTCCTCTCCAAGAGAGGTTGATGCTACAACATTTTCAATTTTAATTTTAGCCATGATATCGTTTCTCCAAGTTATTCAAACGATCCTGTTTTCCATTATACGGTCCATTTTCTGAAAACCTTCATTTTCCCCCATTTTTGCACTTCATTTAAATACCAGTTTATAAAGATTTCGTTGCTTTTATATACCGAAAACAGCCTATAGGACGACACGTCAGACAAGAGAACCACGGATTTTGAAGGGATTTGGCATGTTCGGAAAATGTGATATTCTTGCATAGCCAGTCATATTCAAAATGATTTTTCGAGACCTGATACCGAAACCTTTATATACGACAAAATACATATAGTCTTTTGTCAGACAAAATGATAAAAATTGTCTGACGAAATCCCAAGACAATCATTGAAGAACATTAAAAAGGGATGTTCAGTGATAGCACAAGAGAAAAAGAAACTGATAAGCAAATCTGAAACCGAAAGAATAACGGTTAGAGTACCAGCGGAAAAGCTCGAAAAACTGGATGAAATGGTGAAGAGCGGTGATTTCAAATCTAAATCAGACGTCGTGAGGGTTGCCATAGAGCGATTCCTTGCCACCGAAGATGTGCCTTCGAACATATCCAAGATCACTGTGGAACTGCCCAAAGGTGACAGCGTTAGACTGGAGCAACTGGTGGAAGATGGAGATTCCGTTTCCGTCGATGATGCCATTCGACATGCGGTGAGAGAGTATGTCCGAGTCAGGCTCGAAAAGGCCCTGGGCGAACAAGAAAAATGATAATCAGAACAGAATAATCACAAAGAGAAGGATTGTCAGAAGGGATGGGATGCGAACTAACAACAGGAGCAAACGGCTCTGGGTGAACAGAGTAAAAACTCTTGTTTTGTTCAAACCTGCTCAGCATATGACTGAGCAATTTGCAGTCGTCAGGTGAAGCTCAATAAGCTTAGCCAGGCGTCATGAAGTAATACGGGCATAATGCCCAAAAAAGGCCTAACGGAGGTGTTTGGCATGAACTCGATAGTCTCGAGTGCAGCAAAATTTACAGCAGAAAAAGAGGCGCTCTATAAAGAATTCGGGGAACCGAGGATCCTTGTCATAGGATGCGGCGGTGCTGGCAACAACACCATAAATAGACTGCACAAGATAGGGGTTTATGGAGCGGAAACCATAGCTATTAATACCGACAAGCAACATCTAGACATCATAGAAGCAGGTAAGAAGGTACTCATAGGAAAAAATATCACAAAAGGCCTAGGAGCAGGTGGTCATCCGGAGATAGGAGAAGATGCTACAAATCAAGCGAGAGAAGTGTTGGAAGAGATTTTATGTGAAGCGGATCTGGTGTTTGTGGCGGCAGGGATGGGCGGAGGAACAGGCACAGGTTCGGCACCGATAATAGCAGAGATAGCAAAGAGCGTAGGGGCCATAGTTGTGGGGATAGCCACAACACCCTTCGAAGTTGAGAGAGCCAGGCAAATCAAGGCAAGATACGGTCTTGATAAGTTCAGAAAAAGGGCGGACAGTGTAATAGTTTTGGACAACAACAGACTACTGGAATTCGTACCCAATCTGCCCATAGACCAGGCGTTCTCAGTGATGGATCAGCTGATATCAGAGATTATAAAGGGCATTACAGAGACTATAACGAAACCATCGTTGATCAATTTGGACTTTGCAGATGTGAAATCTATCATGTGCGAAGGTGGAACAGCCATGATGCTCTATGGTGAAGGCATGGATCAAGAGCCAGAACAGGTAGTGATAGATGCATTGAACAATCCTTTGCTCGATGTGGACTACACCGGCGCTACGGGAGCTTTGATACACATCACAGGTGGCCAAAACCTGGCACTTAGAACCGTGAACAAGATAGCAGAGGGTGTAACATACGAACTGGACGCATCGGCGAACATCATACTCGGTGCAAGAACAGACCCTGAATTCAACGACAGAATTAGAATCATGGCGATAATGACAGGCGTGCACTCCCCCAACGTTCTAAGCCCAACGAGCAGAATGGCAGCGAGCGTATATTCAGATCACGATGCAATAGGACAGGACAACGAATTCGAGATAGCGTGGATAAAATAAACCCAATTGTGAGGATTATCTCCCCCCTCCTCTTTTATTTTTTTTTATTCGTCTAAATAAGGGATAAGGCAAAGGAATCTTAGGGTACCCTCACCAGTATTTTTGAATTGATGTTTTTCATTGGGAGGCATGAATATAACATCACCTTTTTTGAGCATATCCTCTCCTTTTTCACCCAATACCAGACCTTCTCCTTCGAGAACGAACACCTCGTGCTCCCATTCATGGGAGTGAAGTGGGGTATGACCTTCTGGCCGTACCTCGAACATCCTCATTGCGAAGTGTTTTGCCCCCATGTCCTTGGTTATGAGCCATCGTATGCTCACTCCTTTGCAACCTTTACCGACTTCTTCCGCCTCCACTTCCTTGAAGTTAAGCTTCTTCATTCTAAAACCTCTTGATTCACAACAAAATCAGGCTTCTCGCCTTTTAGCACTTTTGCAACTTGTTCTGCTGTGATATTTCCAGCCTTCAGTTGCGCTTCGGATGTTAAGGCACCGATATGTGGAGTACAAATCACATTCTCTAGTTCGATAAGCTTCCTGTTTTTTGGTGGTTCGTCCTCGTAGACATCCAATGCAGCGCCTGCTATCCATCCCTTTGTCAGGGCCTTGTAAAGAGCCTCATCCTGAATTATACCTCCCCTTGCGCAGTTGATAATAAAGGCGGTTTTCTTCATCATTCTGAGTTTTTCCTCCCCTATCATCCCCTTCGTTTCGTCGGTGAGTAAGGAGTGTATTGAAATATAATCGGACTGGCTCATGCATTCTGCCAGCTCTACGCAACCGATGCACATCTTCTCCATGACCTCCTTTGGGACATATGGATCACAGGCAATGGTCTTCATCCCGAAAGCTTGAGCAAGCCTTGCAACCTCACTACCTATTCTCCCTGTGCCCACCAGGCCCAAAGTTTTACCG
>JAZGAR010000304.1:0-5525 GCA_036475875.1 Thermoplasmata archaeon | reverse complement strand
ATAGTAAATAGTTACCGTGTCAGAGGTGCCGTCTCCCCAGTTCCAGGTGAATGTAAGATCATCGCTACCTGGATCTGTGGCTGTCGAGCTGAATGATACAAGTGCACCTTCATCTCCATCCGGCGCAGAAACAGAGTCTATGTTAGGGGCAACATTGTTTATCGTCACAGTCTTTGTATCCGTCTTTACGCCACTATCATCATCTTCCACTGTAAGGGTTATCGTGTAAACACCATCGTCGCCATAGATGTGATCCACAGTATCTGTTGCAGAGAATGGATAGGTCCCCAAGGGACTCGGATCCGGGTCGGGTCCAACACCATCATTGTAGTAAATGTTAATCGTGTCAGAAGTGCCGTCTCCCCAATTCCATGTGAATGTCAAATCATCACTACCTGGATCTGTAGCTGAGGAGCTGTATGTTATCACTGCACCTTCATCTCCATCTGGTGCTGAAACAGAATTTATAGTTGGGACAACATTAGTTATCGTCACAGTTCTTGTATCTATTATATCTCCACCATCATCATCCCCCACAGAGAGAGTTATTGTGTAAACTCCATCGTCACCGTAGATGTGATCCACAGTATCTGTTGCAGAGAATAGATAAGTTCCACCTGGACTTTTTATCTTATTAACGATGGGATCATAAATGGGCTCTGGTGCCGCTCCGTCATTGTAATATATGGTTACCGTGTCAGAGGTGCCGTCTCCCCAATTCCATGTGAATGTTAGGTCATCACTGCCTGGATCTGTAGCTGTTGACGTGTATGTAATAACTGCACCTTCATCTCCACCAGATGCCGAAAAAGAGCCTATCGCAGGATCTACGTTCTCAACCGTTACTTGCATAGTGTCTGTATCATTCACCCATCCGCTGGATGTGTTCTCCATCTCCTCCGAAATTTCATCATAAATTTCGTATAAATCTGAAGGATCTGGAGGAGCATAATAGGTTCCACCAGTCAGATTCGCAATGTCCTCCAGCAATTTTTTTTCCTGAGGTGAATCAATATTCAACCCAATGGTGTAGATTACTATCTCATCAACCACAGCACGATTAGCCTGGACATAGCATTCATCACGATCCCATTGTTTTAAATTCTCTGCATCTGTGAGTAGGATGATCGCCCATTTATGGTCGGAATCCCCATTATCTTCGAGCTCTGTAATTGATTCTTCGAGAGCCGGTGAGAGCGTGGTTCCACCAGAACTGTCGATGAGATCTAAGGCCATCATCGCAGCGTAATAATCCATGGTCAAACTCTGAAGTAGGGTGGTTTGGCTGTCAAAATCGACAACTGCAACCATATCCTCGGGTGTTAACATATATACATAATGCTTTGCAGCATCTATTCTAATGTCATCTGGGTCGTTCCATGACATGCTGCCCGAACTGTCAATAACCAGAACAACATCTTGGTCGACTTTCACAGTTCCTCCATCTTGCCGTTTTGAGCTTACCAAAAGTGTTACATTGTAAACGCCATCATCACCGTAGACATGAGTTGGGGTCGAACCAGTTGCATCGACGTCGTTTGTTTTGTTGCCATCACCATCGGAATCCACATCTGTATCGAAGTCCCACGAGTAGTTTTCTATGGTTCCCGAAGGATCAAACGAGCCACTGCCGTCAAATTGTACAACATCCCCCTCGTTAACGGTCTGATTTGGCCCTGCATCTGCAATATCCTCGGGCCCATTAAGGGGAGCCGGGGAATACTTTATGGGGCCATATTCAAACTGGGCTTTGCTGCTACCACTATTCTCTACTACACGGGAATTTCCAGATGAGTCTAAAGCTATTTCCCGGGGTTCATCATCTGAATCCACTAATTTATTGCTGCTGCTCAAATATTCACCTGTTACTTGATCGCTTACATCCGTTATCAAAACAGTTGACAAAGCTGCAAATAAAAATATCCCATATACAATTATACAGAGCATCCCTGTTTTATGTTTCATCTCTTATTCCTCCTATCGTCCTTTGGCTTAATTGTTGGAGAGATTAGATTTCGAAAAAGCGGGATGGTTCACTGTTCAAGGAGTTTTATTTGCACAGTTTCAATCCCCCCTTCCATTCTCAATCACTCCCTTTGGGCAGTTGTTTAGGGTCTATATCGGTTTTGGAATATATATGTTTTGTGCGTAAAACCCCGGATTTAGGTTCATTTCATTTGAAGTTTGTTCATAAATGCTCTTCAAATCTCTGATAATTTACTAATTTTTGAAGCCCCTTAAATTGTAAAATAATTGTATGCGGGGGGAGGGTGTTCGAGCTTAAGACCTAATCAATGTTCCAGCTTAACTTGAACACGAGACCCCCGCACGGATAAAATAAATTATAATTAAGTGCGGGGGGAGGGTGTTCAAGCTTAAGACCTAATTAATGTACCAGCTTAACTTGAACACGAAACCCCCGCACGGATAAAATTGATTAATAATATGAGTGCGGGGGGAGGGATTTGAACCCTCGTATGCCTACGCAACAGGGTCCTAAGCCCTGCCCTTTTTCCAAGCTCAGGTACCCCCGCATTTTAGCGATTAACAGTGGAGGGGAATCAAGTGATTTGCGAGCTTGGTTTCCAAGCTCCCGAAGACAAACGGATAGTGAATTAAAATAATTAAAGTTTGTCGAGGCACAGAGGAAAACCCATCTGAGCATTAAATATGGTTTTCCTCCAGTGAGGTAACCCCGCATTTTAGCGATTGCCCGCAGTTTTACCCTTGTGCATGTACCCCGGGTTATCATGGAGGATCCGTTTAACTCTTTAGGACTATATACCGTATTAAATTTATAAGTTTTCAGTTGTTAAAGGTGAAAATTATAAATGCACCATTATCGATACAGTGCCTTGAAGAAAGGTGCAAGGACATGAAAACCCCTATCGATTGTGAATCTCTGGACAACCTTCTGGGCGGAGGCATTGAATCAGGATCAGTGACCAGCCTATATGGCGAGGCAGGGAGCGGTAAGACCAATATCTGCCTCCAACTCGCGAGGAATGTGGTAATGAACGGCAAGAAGGTTATTTTCATAGATACAGAGGGTGTGTCATTCCAGCGCCTAGAGCAGATCTGTAGCGGGGATTTCGATAGGGTAACAAAAGGCATACTCTTCTTTACCCCCTACTCATTAGAAGAACAGGAAAAGAATGTGGAAGATGCGGTCCATCTTGCAGAGGCTAAGGAGGATATCGGGCTGATTATCCTCGACTCGGCAACTGTCCATTATCGGGCCACATTTGGTGAAGAAAACGAGGCAGACGGAAGAAAATCATTGGGAAGGCAGGTCAACCTCCTGCTTCAAATCTCTCGGAAGAGGGATATGCCAGTTGTTATCACAACCCAGGTTTACACGGACACCAAGACTAACACCTTTGAGCCCATAGGAGGTCATGTGCTGATGCACTATGCAAAGGCCATAATAAAACTGGAGAAATTTGGGGATGGAGGACTTAGAAAGGCAATCATCAGGAAGTACAGGTGGCGTCCTGAGGGAATATCCGCTGAATTCAAGTTAACTGGGTATGGTGTGGAAAGCGTTTGATCATCTCTTCCGCTGCACCATGTAATCCGTGATTTTAACCAATAAATCCTTATGCTCAGATTCAGGCAGAGCTTTCAGCAATTCCTTGGATCTTTTGGCAAAATCGAGGGCCATTTGTTCTGCATAGGTGGTGGAGCCTGCCTTATCCAAGAGGGAAATGGCATTTCTAATTTCTTCCAATGAAGCGTTTTGATCCCCTAAAACCCTCAAAAAATTATTTTTATCATCGCCTTCCAATCTCGCCAAAGCATGTACAACTATTAAAGTCCTCTTTCCATTCCTGATGTCGCTGCCCACAGGCTTGCCCAAGAGCACTTCATCACCCTTCAAATCAAGGTAATCGTCCCATATCTGAAAGCCCATGCCGAGCAGCCTTCCGTATTCAGCCATGGCCTTGATTTGCTCCTCTGTACCCCCTGCTATCATTGCTCCGCCCTTTACAGAGACCTGAAATAGCATGGCAGTTTTATATTCGATCATCTTCAGGTAATCCTCCTCTGAGATATCTGTTTGGTTCTCAAAATCCTTGTCCAACTGCTGGCCTTCGCCTATGTTCCTCACAGCCTCAGCAACCTCACGAACCAGTTTTCTCAGTACAGCATCGTTCACGTCCGTTGTGGACAGTATTTCGAAGGCTCTCGCGAAAAGCACATCACCAGCATTAATAGCTGTGGCTTCGTCAAAAAGCACATGAACGGTTTTTACACCCCTCCTCAGTGCATCCTTATCCATAACATCGTCATGAAGCAATGTGAAGTTATGTATCAGCTCCAAAGTTACGCCAAAGGGTATCGCCTTCTCGCCTTTATTGGAGATAGCATCAGCTGTAAGCATGGCCAATACTGGCCTCAATCTCTTGCCGCCTGCCATAGGTATATGCCTAATGGCCTTGCGTAGCTTATCCTGTCTTCCAACGTCCAAAGCATTTGTAAGTGCGAGGTTCACAGCATCGATTCTATCGCTTAATATGATCCCAATGTCCATACAGATTCCCTCTAGTGCTCAGTTACCTGTTCCATCCATTTCATTGTCCTTCCGGTAACCACAACTTCTTGTCCTCGTAACTCGGAGAGATTCCTAGATCCTGTCAAGAACATGGTCACCTTCAGTTCATGGATCATGCCTTCAAGCTGTTCTACAACCTTCTCCGAACCCTGGGTTGCTGCTTTAAGTAACGCTCCAGCCAAACCTGCAGAATCAGCACCTAAAACCAGTGCCCGGGCAATATCCATACCATTTCTTATGCCCCCTGTGGCAATAATCTCTAAGCCTACGTTTGCCTCAACAACGCTCACTGGTGTGGGAATACCCCAGTCCCAAAAAGTCCTGCCTATACCCTCCCTGAGTTTATCTCCTTTATTTTTGGCACGATAGACCTCCACGGCCGAAAAACTCGTACCGCCAAGTCCACCGACATCTATTCCTATTACCCCAGCTCGTCTCAAAGCGTGGGCGGTTTTTCGTGATATCCCACTACCGGTTTCCTTCGCTATTATGGGATATTTTAGGGCAAGTCGCCTTATTTCTGCCAAGCAGCCCTTTGCGTTGACGTTGCCCTCGGGCTGCACGACCTCTTGTAGAAAATTCAAATGTACCGCAAGCACATCAGCATCTATCATATCAAACGCTTTTTCGATTTTTGTCCTATCAAGGCCCTCAGCATCTTGCTGAAAGATGAGTTGCGGTGCGCCAATATTCCCAATTACCAATGGGATGCCATATTCTTTGACAACCGAATAAGTTCTTATAAGACTTTCATTTTCCAATGCGGCTCTCTGACTTCCCACCCCCAATCCGATATTGAGCCTGCTTGCAGCTTCCGCCAGGTTTCTGTTGATATCCTCGGCCTTGGGATAACCCCCGGTTATGGCCGAGATGATTATAGGTGCTGAGAGTTCCTTGCCCAGGACTTTCGCTCTGGTATCTATATCTGAGAAATTTATTTCCGGCAAAGCATTATGCACAAAATTGATGT
>JAZGAR010000303.1:0-3105 GCA_036475875.1 Thermoplasmata archaeon | reverse complement strand
TTTCACTTGAACTAATAGGGCTAGAGGTTCTAAAAAAACTGAACAAGAATTAGGGATGTTTAATGAGGGAGGTTTAAAGATGCCACGGATTGCAAGGATGATCGTAAAAGGTGAACCGGTTGTTTATCATGTTGTTTCTCGGACTGCTCTTGATGGTTTTGTACTGGGTGATGTAGAGAAGGATTATCTACTTGGTCTGATAAAGCAATTGAGTTCTGTTTATTTCGCTGAGGTACTGGGATTTTGTCTCATGGGAAATCATTTTCACCTCCTGATAAGGATGCACACAGGGGAGGATTGCTCAGATGAGGAGATAATGAAGCGGTTTAAATTGTATTATGGCGATGATAAGAAGCTGGAGTTGACGAAGGGGCAGATCCCTTATTTTAGGGAAAAATGGGCCAATCTTTCGGAATATGTGAAGGAGATAAAGCAGGGCTTTTCGAGGTTTTACAACAAAGCCCATCACAGGAAAGGGTTTTTCTGGTCGGAGCGGTTTAAAAGTGTGATCGTGGATAACGGTGAAACGCTGATTAATTGCCTTGCCTACATTGATCTGAACCCAATCCGGGCCGGGCTAGTCAAAAAGCCCGAACAATATCGATGGTGCTCGCTGGCATATCATGTGCAGGCGGATAACAAGGATGAGTTTCTGTCGTTGGACTTTGGTTTAAGGGAATTTGGGGTAAAGGATGAGAAGGAGCGATTGAGATATTACCGTGGATTCGTCTATGAGAAGGGGTCGCTAAGGGCAGTGAAAAAAGAGAGGCAGAAAGGCTTTGAGCTAAGTGATGTTGATCGATTCAAATACAGAACCCGGTATTTTACGGATAGCGGTATTATAGGGACGAAGGCATTCGTCATCCGTTTATATCAGACGTTCGAAGATCATTTTTCTTCAAAACACGAAAAACGGCCAAAGATTATTAAGGGCTTGGATGAAATTTATTCCATGAAACGGCTTTCAGAGAGAATCTAATCTATATTTCTAATATTTCGAGGGGATAAACATTAATGGTAATAATTCGCCTGTCCCCTTTTCTATGTATAATTCGCCTGTCCCCTTTTCTATGTCCCCTTTTCTATTATAAGATGTTCCGTATATCGTGATACTAGTATTGACAAGCTTTAAGCGATTTGGTACAATTCCCCTTGAAAATCCACAATTGTTCTATTTACAAGGGGGAATCGCTCATGTCGTTTCAGGGGAAGCAACTTTCGGCAGAGATAACAGAATTGGTTGTCCGGCTGAAGGAGTACCATGATGAAGAACGAAAAGCTTGTAAATTCGTTCCAACGAAAGACCCGGCAGGACGAACAGCGCAAGCCTTGGGTCTTGGGGTTGCAACGGTAAAAAGAATAATGGCTCGCTACGCTCAAAGCGGGGATGAGGTTGTAGTGCGTGTTCCCCAACGTCCCGGTCGGCCACCGAGTCGAATTTCCCCAAACATACAACCGATTGTACGGCAATTTATCCGCACCGAAAACTTAGGGGGGCGACGCGTTAGCATAGAGAGGGTCAGAAGCTATCTCCATACAGTTACAGTACATGGCATTGAGACTCCCAAAACGACACTTTGGCGGGCACTTAAGAGATGGGGCTTTACGCATGGAGAAGGACGAAGAAGAGATAGCTTAAAAGAGCAAAGCCGTGTTATTTTAGCCCGTCGCGATTACCTTCGGGCCAAGCTCGCCAATCGGAACCCAGACGGGACTTTGAAACGCCCAGAGGTTTACTTGGACGAAACCTATATCAACAAAAATCACTCCAGTCCGTTTACATGGTATCTTGATGATGACGGACCACTGGTAAATAAGCCATCTGGTGTTGGACCTCGCCTGATAGTGGTACATGCGGTCACGAAAGATGGCTGGGTTGAAGGAGCGCAACTGGTTTTCGAGGCAAAAAAACGAACTGGTGACTACCATGGTCAAATGAACTGGGATAATTTTTCAAAATGGTTTAAGGGGCAGTTGTTACCAAACATTCCACCGAAATCTCTAATAATTCTAGATAATGCGAGATATCATAACGTTTACTCAGATAATTTTTTTCCAAACAAGAGTAGCTCAAAGGAGCAATTGCGGCGATGGTTGACCCGGAATTCTTATCCATGGCAAGAAGATATGCTTAAATCTGAACTTATGGAATTGTGCGCCCGTTTTGCGCCCGTCCCAGAATACCAATTAGATATTTTGGCAACTGAGCATGAAATGTCAATACTGCGCACCCCTCCTTATCACCCAGAACTCCAGCCGATTGAAACTTGTTGGGCGGTTGTGAAAAACTATATGGCTGACAACTGCGATTTCACAATGAAAGGATTACGTGAAAGATTGCCAGAGGCTTTTGAAAAGGTTACACCTCGCACCTGTCAGGAAATCATAGCTAAAGTTATTGAACAAGAAGATAAATACTGGACTGAAGACGAGAAACTTGATGAAGTTTATGCAGCAAATGCTGAAGAAGAATACACGGGACAAAGTCTCTATGAAGAATTGGGCGCGGAGTCATATTTAGAGGAACTGTAAAAATCTTGTCAAGAGTAAATATTGCGTATCAAGATATACGGAACATGCTATAGCTAAACAAAGAAAACCAACAGGAGGAATCTATGACTGTAAATAAGTTTATCCGAAAACTTCTAAATTTGAAAGGTTTGTTTGTAACCAACTACCATTTCAAAACCAGGGACAGGGTATTGAATCTATGGGTCAAACCCTACAAAAATGGCTGCCTCTGCCCCAACTGTAAGCGTCGCGGTCGCATTTTACTCACCGCGGATACACCAAGAAAATGGCGAGATCTTCCCGTCTGCGGGTGGTCTATTTTCTTTTGGTACTGTCCAAGAATCATTATATGCCCAACCCATGGCCGAGTACAAGAAGATATCCCTTGGGCTGATACCTATGCCCGTATTACCTATCGCTTTGAGTATAGTATGCTTGTTTACTGCCAGTTAATGCCACAGAAGGCTGCGGCTAAGATATTGCACATCCCAAAGTCAACCCTTTCTGATCAGCTCCATCGCACTATCACCCGTATACGTGATGGGCACAGAATCAGAGGCCTTAAGTCTATCGGCATTGACGAGATCTCTTACT
>JAZGAR010000302.1:0-18853 GCA_036475875.1 Thermoplasmata archaeon | reverse complement strand
TCTTAAGTTGTCTGATAGGGTATATTCATCTGCGAAAATATATTCAGAAACTCATGGATTTGATACTTTACAGGATTTTATTAGAGAACTTATTAGAGAAAAGTTGTTTGAAGGCGAGATTGAAAGTTTTGGAGGCTTTTCCACGTATTTAGCAAGTGAAGAGTCACTTGCTCGATCCTGGCTTTCACCTGAGGAGGATGAGGCGTGGGCACATTTACAAGAGGAGATATAGTATTATTTCCTTTTCCATACACTGATTTAAGTCATAGGAAACTTCGCCCCTGTCTTGTCATATCCAATGAAATGGGTGAAGACATCCTTTTGTGCCAAATCACTTCTAAGAAAATTCGAAAGGATAAATATAGTGTTGAAATCAAGCAAAACAACACTATTGACGGAAGTCTTCAAATTGATAGTTATATCCGTGCAAACATGATTTTCACGGCAAGTAAGGCACAAATTCTTAAAAAACTCTGTATGATAAAAGATAAACAATACACAGAAGTAGTAAACATCATCAATAACCTCATTAGAAAATAGGCGTTCTTGGGACTTCTCCGTTCATTTACGTTCGCTCCGACCCTTCGGGGCGTGTAACAGGCGGGTATGCGGTTCGCTCCCTTTGGTCGCTCACTCAAATGTCTCTGCCGACGTTTACAAACAAATGATGACTAGAACGCCCTCATACGGCACTTCGCATGTCCGCGGGCGTTATATGACATCGATGGCACAATGAAAAATTGCGATTAAGCACTGCACAATTGGTTAGCTTTATGTATCACGGACTCCGTTTAAGATTCCACACGAGGAGGTCTAGGGAAGAGGAAGGTAAACCTTAAAATAACACAAATTCAATTGGTAGCAAAGTGATGAATATGGACATCGTGATAGGCAATACAATCATTACCATACAGCAGGGCGACATAATCGAGGTCAAGGCTGATGCTATTGTGAATGCTGCGAACAACCGCCTTTGGATGGGAGGAGGTGTTGCAGGAGCAATAAAAAGGAAGGGGGGCAAGGGAATAGAAGATGAGGCTGTGCAACAAGGGCCCATACCCATTGGCGAGGCGGTGGTGACCTCGGCGGGAAGGTTGAACGCCCGATACGTGATTCACGCCGCGGGAATGGGCAGTGATCTAAAAACAGATGAAAAGAAGATAAGGGCCGCCACACTAAACTCGTTGAGAAGGGCGAAAGAGTTAAAAATCGAAAGCATAGCCTTTCCTTCCATAGGTACTGGCATTGGCGGATTTCCAGTGGATCGTGCTGCAGAAGTCATGCTCCAGACCACAATAGACCACTTGAAAGAAAAAACATCGCTAAAGAGGGTCATTTTCGTCCTGTACGGGGATGACGCCTACAAAACCTTTGAAAAGGTGTTGTCATCCATAAAGGACCAAGAGACTATTTCTTGATAGAAGCGGAAAAACCGCACTCGGGGCAGACGATTCCCAAGGTGATATCGGCATTGAACATTCTCTTGCACTTCGGGCATCTGACGGTGTCGAATACCGAAAAATCGGGTGCCTCCTCCTCGGAGATATTGAAGGAAATGGGCTCTCTGTCAGGAACGAAACTCATCTCTGGTTCTTCGCTTAGGATTGTTGTCTCAGGGATGAAAGATATCCCAGCTTCTGCCTCCTGAAAGGTTAAGGGTTGCTCATCTGGTAGGAATTTCAACACGTCTGTATCTGCGGGTGGGAAAGCGGGAATCGAGAAAGGTTCCTCGGGGCTTGTGGTTGGGGGGGGCATGAAATCCGATGTTGTCCGTGCGGCTTTTTTCTTGGAACTTGAGCGGGAAATCGCGAGCACAGCCGCGATCGTTATGCCTATCGCTGCTATCAGAAGCAACGCCATCAACCAATTGGCTTCATCATTATCCTGTGGATGTTCTACAATGAATGTTATATCCTCCTGCATAGTCAAATCGCCCACTTTAGCCTGAACATAAAGTGAGTGTTCCCCTTCCGAGAGCTTCCTTGTGTCGAGAACTATGCTGAATGTGCTCCCTGAGCCCAGATTTTGCCATGTTTCGTTATCCACCTTGTATTTTACCCATTCAACGCTTCCAGTGCCACCGGATACACTTCCGTCTAGGGTTATTACACCGCTCACTCTCTTCCCATCTACAAAATTAAAAAATTCTATCTCAATAGGTATCGGAATGTCTAAAGTTGTGAAGGTGTCATCATCGCTTTCATAGGTATTGCCCGATGCATCTGAACTAACAACCTTATAGTGATATTTAGTCGAGGGAGTCAAGCCTGTCAAGATTATCCAATGTTCGATAACCAGAGAGTCATCACTCGCATTTGAGCCGTAATTTGGCGTGGTACCGTAATGAAGCTCACTATCACTTTCTTCATTGGTTGTCCAGATTATCGTTGCAGTGTGCTCCCCCACCTCTAGTAATCTTGGGCCTGCGAGTATCCTGGGTGGTTTTTTATCGGCAGGAGGCTTTGTAATGAAGTTATAATCATCTGAAAAATTCTCGTTTGCATTGGGACTCTTATCCTTGGATCGAACTCGATAATGATACGTTGAAGAATGAGTTAGACCGGTCAGCGTGATGTTGTGCACCAACACATATTCACCTGATGGATCTTTCGGTTCCCCAGAGCCGTAATTTGAGCCGTATTCCACCGTGCCTTCGCTCTCCTCGTCAGTTGTCCATTCTATTGTAGCTGTTTTATCCGTCAAGATGGTCACTTTGGGGCCATCTATGATGCGCGGGGGGGTATTATCAGGAGGACCTGTGGTGTTGAATTTTGTGTTTCCGTTGCCCGTTATCTCGGTGTTACCGCTGGGATCCGTGGATTCAATTTGATAATAGTAAATCGTGAAGGGGTTTAGGCCCGTTATCTTTATTGACTGTTTTATCCAATAGTGGTTGAGGTCACTTAACTTATTCCATAAGTTGGTGTCTTTATTTTTGTCTTCACTATATTTAACAACCATATTGCTAAACTCATTCGTTTCCCAAAGAATTATCACGGTGGTATCTGTTATATCAGTCACCCGTAGATTTGAAATGACCGGCGGTGTTTCGTCAGGGGATGCATCCGTGGTAAATTCTTTGTCTTCACTTTGGTTATAATTCCCGCTTACGTCTGATGAATTGATTCGGAAATGGTACGTGGTGGTTGGTTCCAAATTGAAAATAGTGATGGTATGCCTCTTCATTGGCTTAGAATCACTCTTGATCTGTCCATAGTCAGTCGTAAGACCGTACTCTATAAGGCTGTCTGAAAGCTCGTTTGTATCCCAGAATATAGTTGCTGTTATATCACTTGTAGCATTCACCACGTTAACTATTTCCGGTGGCGTGGTATCGGGTAAGATCTCCGTGGTGAAATTTAGTATGGGACTCTCGCTTGGACCGTGACCGTATTTGTCATAGCATGTTATTTTGAAATAGTAAGTGGTATTTTCCTCCAAATCAATATCTTCGTATTTCTTAATCGTGATGGAATGTTCACGTGTGTAATTGGTCAAGTCGCTTTCTTCCTCGTCCAGTTGACTCTCACTCTTACCATATTTTACGATGCTATTTGCATCTTTATGGGTAAGCCACGTGATCGTGGCTGTTATCCCGCTGACTTCAACATTCCAATCCGATATTATTGGCGGTCTGTCATCGTACTCCTGCACTTTTACGACAGCCTCGTATGCATCGATAATACCCCAACCGTACGCTGTATTATATTTTTCGCTTAAACCTGGATCATAGGGTTCGCCCCTTGCCTCTGCAGTCTCGTGAAGTATCTCCATCACTTCATCAGGCGTCAGGTTGGGATCCACCTCAAGCATCAAAGCCACGACACCTGCCACATGCGGTGCGGCAAAGGATGTGCCGCTTGCTTGAGTCCCTCTTGGGAAACCATACCCCCTGAAACTATTATGAGAAGGCGCGGTAATCAATTCACCTGGCGCAGAAACATCGGGTTTTAATGCGCCATCCTCTCTGGGCCCTCTACTCGAAAAACTGGCAATTACATCGTCATCTCTTGATGTCGTTTCAAAATCATTAATCGCACCAACTACTATCACCTTATCTGGCCAAGCTGTAACACTTGGCGGGGGATTGTTTGGCCCGTCGTTGCCACCAGATGTGACGACCACAAGCCCTTCATTCACCGCCTCAGCAGCCGCTTCTCCCGGTGTTCCCTCCAAATCCATACTTATGGAAATCACATCGATCCCATCATACTCGTCCGGTTGATCAGGCCAATCTGTATCTTTTTGTTCGATAATCCATTGGAATGACTTGACTATCGGATCAGATACTCCCACTACTCCCTGTCCCCATTGAACGTCAATAAGTCCAGCACTTGGCGCGACACCCATATAGTCAGGCTCTCCATCCAAGTTCAAATCGGTAAAGCCACCAGTTCCCAGGGCAATACCTGCACAGTATGTCCCATGCCCCATCTCGTCATCAGGATTGAAGGATCCATCTTGAGGGGAACTAGGGACTCCAAATGAAACGCCTGCCACAAATCTTCCCAATAAAGACTCGTGATTATCATCTACACCCCTATCGATTATGGCGATGTTAACACCTTTACCTGTAAAACCCAATGCCCATGCTGTGTTTGGGGAATATTCTGTAGAGTTCCTGGCTTTTGTGGCTGGATTACTTACATCCAGATGAGGTTCAATCAGTATTTGAAGTTCGATCATTCCCACACCAGGTAATTGACGAAGTTTCGGGATATCCTTCAAATCGACATTTCTTGCCGAGATTGTGTTGATGAACTCAAAGACATAACCTAATTCCAAATCAAATTTGGTAACTTTTTCAGCATCCGTCGGTTTTA
Source organism: Thermoplasmata archaeon (assembly GCA_036475875.1). Taxonomy (GTDB): domain Archaea; phylum Thermoplasmatota; class Thermoplasmata. The sequence continues at coordinate 14,030 of JAZGAR010000302.1, read as the reverse complement.
TTTCATGCCCATATTTTAAGTAGACTGGCACCCGCTCATTTGAATTAGCAGCAATTTTATCGTCGATTAAATCGTCAATTCCATTATGGTTTTTGTCTCTAGCCCAATGTTTCCACCATGGGTCTTTATCTATTATGTTAAGGGCTTGATCGTCATCCGCTGTTATAGAGCCATAGCCAATGGCTGTGCTTGAGAACAGGGAGGTAAGCAAAACGAAAATCAAGAGGAAGGCTGGTAGAGCGTTTCTTCGCATTAAACACACCTTTTGTATGGTTTTGATTCATAATCGAGTTTTATCTTCTCGGCATAGCCTCTATTGTATGAGCTTATATATATTTTATTGGGTAATTACCCCTTCTAACCACATAACCAAGGGTCCTTTGCCCTCAATTGGCTTTAATACGGGTAAACCTTACCCAGCACCTCCATAGATGCCAAGGCTGCGATTGCACCCTCAGCACATGCCGTTATTACCTGCCTCAACCCACCTGTGACATCCCCAGCGGCGTAAACCCTTTTGATGTTGGTGCGCATATTTCTGCCGGTTTTTATATAACCTTTCTCATCCAGTTCGACACCTATCTGCTTCGCCAATTGGGTTTGTGGTATCTCGCCAATGGACACGAAAACACCGTTCACCTTTAATTCGGTCATGTTGCCGTCCTTCACATTCCTTAGCACGACGCTTTCCACCATCTTCTCCCCCTTGATTTTTGCCACATGCGTTTCGTAGAGTACCTTCACCCCGGCTTCGACTGCCCTTTTCTCATACGCATCCTCTGCCCTCAGCTCATTCCTTCTATGAACCAAGGTCACATCCACACCCATGTTTTTCAGGGCTATCGCTTCTATGAGAGCGCTGTTTCCTCCTCCTACCACTATTACCTTTTTCCCCTTGAAGAATGGACCGTCGCATGTGGCACAATAGGAGACTCCAAAGCCTGTAAGTTTCTCCTCTCCCCTCACATCTAGTTTTCTGTGCTCAGTGCCTGTGGCTATGATAACCGCACCGACCCCGTATGTGTCCTTTGAGGTTTTGATTTTAACCTCATCTCCTGAGACTTTCAGCTTTTCAACACTCTCCCCAAAATTAAGAGTCATGTACTTTTCCACATGCTCCCTCATCTTATCCGCTAATTCCAAACCTGAGATGCTCTTAAAACCTGGATAGTTTTCAATCTCTGGTGAAAGGGCCATGAGTCCTCCTCCCATGCCCGCGTCAAAAAGCACGGTCCTGATTCCTGCTCTCGTGGCGTATATCCCTGCTGTGAACCCTGCTGGGCCCCCGCCGATGATAGCCAGTTCATAGTCCATATTATCGCCATAAATCCTCTTATTGGTTTCGAAATATCGGATTGAGATATATTATGGTTTTGGTTCCGGCTGATGGGGCTGGAGGAGGGACACAACTGAATCCTACGTGATCGGAAAGGATCCCATATGGGGATGTCAGACGATGTATTCCTTCCGATAAATACGTGATAAGGTGATATATTCACGGTCTTTCACCACCCAATCTCTTAAATATAAAACCATTCATTTCCGTTTTCTGTGAGAAATTGAAGAATAACATATACAGCGTAATCGGAATGGGTTTACTCTTTATGATCGTGCAGATCATCGCAATAGCCATTGCCCCAATATACAGCGAGACCCATTCGGAGGCCATGGGCGGGAAGGAGACCATAGAGAACCCGGGTTTTGCCTTCCTTTATCTTGGTGTCATCCTCCTTTTCACATTCGTTATATTATGGATCGCAAAGCGCAAGAAGGAGAAGTTCATCAAGATTCTTATTCTGGCTGCAATATTCATGACCATGGTTTACCTGTTCATACCTTTGACAATTGCAATCATGTATCCACCATCTGAGGATGGATGGGAGCACAACGATATTGGCTTTGCAGTTACGGCTTTGAATGTTGGAGATGTGGATAATGACGGCATCGTTGAGATAGTTGCAGGGTGCTCAGATAACAGGATAAGAGTCTATGAGAGCGATAACCACACCTTGGAATGGGAGAGTGCCGAACTCAACGCTAATATCACGCAGATACTGATCGGGAATTATGATGCTGACGATTCAATGGAGATCGTGGTATTCACTGGGGCTACAACAGTTTTTAACGGCTCCTCAGGATCTGTGAAATGGGATCTGAGCCCACGTGACGATATCCCGGTTATTACTGGTGCAGAGTTGAACGGTGATAATATTTATGAACTGATCGTTGGAATGCCGAACATCGCTTGGGTTGGGATATTCGAGTCCGGTAACCAAACAGATGCGATAAACGTCTCCTCCAGCCTGGACAGTATCGAATTATTAGATGCCACAGATGACGGCAGGATTATTGCTGCAGACAACTCAACGATAATTCTACTGAACCCGGCCACCCATGAGATAGATCTGGAAATCACGGAATTGGAGGAAATCAGGGCATTAACTGTTTACAAAGATCCAAATGGTGAGGATTATATAATTGCAGCGGATGATAAAGGGGTTTACCTTTTCAATCTCTCAAGTGAGGAACATATGAGGAAGGGACCGGACTTTCAGGATATTAGTGCATTAAACCTAGAACACTATTCCATACCTGATTTTGATGATGATATTCCAGACGTGATCGTCTTAGGGGATAGAACCATATACATCTCACCAGATCTGTTCAAGAGCGAAAAAAATTATTATTTAATATTCAAGTACAATCCGTACTATTTTATAAGCACGGATCTGGATAGCGACGGGGAACAGGAGATGATTTTGGGTGTTGAGAATGGTTATAGATATACCACAATAACTTTCGGGGAAGGGGCGAACCTTATGATCCCTTTTGTGATCTCCATCATAATAGCCTCAGCTCTGACTATCCTGGTTCACAAATATCCTGAATGGTATGTAGTAGATGGAGTTGGATTGGTAATGGCCATAGGAGCCACGGTAATACTCGGCGTTACCTTCGCCATTCTTCCCGCCATCGTTCTTTTGGTTATCCTGGCGATTTACGATGCAATCTCAGTATACAAGACAAAGCACATGATAAGCCTGGCCGACAGCGTCATAGACCTCAACCTTCCAGTGCTGCTGGTGATACCAAAGAAGTGGGGGTACTCCTATAGAGAGAAGAAACCCCGCCTCAAAGAGCAGTTGGAATCAGGGGAGGAGAGAGAGGCCATGTTCATGGGTTTGGGAGACATAGTCATACCTAGCCTTTTGATCGTTTCTTCCCTATCATTCTTGCCGAGTTCTTCGAGCGTAATGGGAATAGCAAGCCCAATTTGGGTTGCCATAGGAACCATGATAGGCATACTCGTTGGGTTTTCAGTTCTGATGAGATTCGTATTGAAAGGCAATCCCCAGGCCGGTCTACCTCTACTGAATTCAGGGGCCATCATAGGTTACGTGATCACATATATCCTTGTCTACGGGGATTTCGGCTTTGGATTCAACCTTAACTTCATGGGGATTTGAGAATGAGAATATTGGCGATTGCGGATGTCCACGGTGCAAAAGAAGCAAGAAAAAGAGTCAATTCTCAGATACAGGAATACATCCCTAATGGCTTGATCGTTTGCGGTGATATCACCCAATTCGGCCCTCCAGAATGGGCAAAGGATTTTTTAGACAGCATTCCATTGAAAACATTGGCTATTCCGGGGAATTGCGATCCCAAGGGTGTGATAGCGGCAATTGAGGAGAGCCAGGCGATTCCCCTGCACACCAAAAGAGTGGAACTTTCGGGCTATACCTTTGTGGGTTTGGGAGGGTCAAACGCCACACCTTTCAACACGCCTATGGAGTTCTCGGAGGAGGAGATTTTTAACTGTCTGAAAGAGATAATGGTGGAAGGTGCTGTGCTCGTGGTTCATGCACCTGCCAAAGGACATCTTGATAGTACCTCCACAGTATCCGATCTGGGCAGTTCGTCCATAGCCAGGATAATTTCCGAGTTCTCTCCTCCTCTTGTGATTTCAGCGCATATACATGAGGCGAGGGGCATGGAAAGGGAAGGCAGAACGACCTATGTGAATCCTGGCCCAGCGTCTCAAGGCTATGCCGCTGTTATCGATTTGACCGGCGAGGTTGAGGTTGAGCTTATACAGAGCTAAAATCCCTCCAAAACCCTTTCTAATATCGTAATTGCCTTCTCATACTCATCCAAATCCAAATATTCATTTGGTGAGTGTTCCAAACGAAAATCCCCTGGGCCATAAGTAACAATTGGCACTTTATAATCCTGCAGGAGGTTCATATCCGATGTTCCCGATTTTAGTTTGAATTTGACTTCTTTGCCCACTGAACGTACTGCCCTGATAAAACCCGAAACCAGCTTATTTCCTTTATCAACTCTGACTGGTTTTTCAACAGAAGAATAATTGATATGTGCTTTACCCTTATTCTCATCACAAAAATTCTTTAAACCCTTCAAACTAAAACCAACCGGTATCCTGAAATTAACCGCCATTTCAATATACTCGTTAAAACCATCATCCCTTGAATTAATCGCCGATAATTTTATTCCCAATTGCTCAAATAAACTTCTTTCGTGATTGAACGATTCGCAAAAAGTTTTTAACCTATAATAGAAATCGATAGCCTCTTCATAGCAATTCGGACCTAAGCTCGAACCGTGTTCTTTCTCATTTTCATCCATATAATACAAATTTATTGTTCCCTTATAACCGATATTCAAATTGCTCCAGCCGCTTGGCTCCCCCACTATAATGTATTCCGGGTTGAACTTGTTTAGAATATTCCTGGCCCCTTTGGAATCACCTTCTTCATCAACGGCCCCGATAACAACAATCCTACCTCTATCTACCGCCTTTGCCGCCTCCAAAAAACAGGCCAGGGCTCCTTTGGCATCAACCGCACCCCTGCCATGCAGTTTTCTATCCTGGATCCTTACCTTGATCTCTCCAGATATCGTGTCCACATGGCCAACCAACAATATCTCTCTTCCAGTGCCCTTTTCAGCGATGAGATTACCTACCTCATCCTTGTAGGCCCTAAACCCATTATTATTTGCCCATAAAACGAGAAAATCCACCAATTTTTCCTCGGATCCGGTGGGGCTGTAGATCTCAACCATGTCTTTAATCAACATCTTAAAATCTCACCTAAATTCTCAACCACATAATCGATTTCTTCCTTGCTTATCACCAAGGGCGGCATTAGCCTTATCACATATTTACCTGCCAGCAAAACGATTATTCCTTTCTCCATCAATACCCGAACATAAGGGCTGGCTTTTTCCTTCAATTCAATTCCGATCATCAGGCCCAATCCCCTGACTTCCTTGATTCTGGTGCAATTTATGTCATTCAACTTTTTTAGAAAATATTCCCCAGATTCAGCCGCTCTGTTGACCAGATCTTCCTTTTCTATAAATTCAATAGTAACGAGGGCCGCAGCGCAGGCCAATGGATTTCCTCCAAATGTGGAGGTGTGGCTTTTTATGGGTACGTTTATCTTGTCATTGCAAACAACTGCACCCATGGGCACACCACCTGCAATGGATTTGGCCAAGCACAAAATGTCCGGAACAACAAAATACTCACAGGCGAACATCTTACCAGTTCTACCAAAGCCGGTCTGCACTTCATCGATTATCAATAAAATCCCACGCACATCACAAAGTTCCCTTACCCTCCTAAAAAATTCCTTATCTCCGATCCTTATGCCGCCTTCTCCCTGGATTACCTCGAGTAAAATTGCTGCGGTGTTATCATTCACAGATGTCTTAAGTTTTTCAAAATTATTATATGGAACATGTACAAAACCTGGCAGCATCGGCATAAAGGGCTTTTTGTATTCTTGCCCCCACGTGGCACTTAGTGAACCCATTGTCTTGCCGTGGAACCCACGCATGGCACAGATGATCTCACTTTTTCCTGTGGAGCTGCGTACGAACTTTATCGCGGTTTCTACAGCCTCCGATCCAGAGTTGCAGAAAAATACCCTGTTCAATTCGCCTGGCGTTATTTCCGCCAATTTCTTTGCCAATTTCGCACGAACATCATTGTAAAACATGCTGTAACAATTGGCCAATCTCAAATACTGCTCGTAAATGGCCTTGGCAACTTGCTCATTACCATGACCGATATTTGAAACTCCGATATTGGCGGCACAATCGATATATTCCCTTCCACTCTCATCATACAGCTTGCTGCCCTTGCCTCTAACTAAAACCAAATCTCTCCTTGGATATACGTTTACTTCATAAGTATCCTCGATCTCTTTTATGTTCATTGGATCACTGTTCCTTGGCCTTCCAAGGCCTTGGTTATTGGACACTCGATTCTGGCATCTCCAAAAATCACCTTTCTCACACCTCCCTCCAAAGCTTCGATTGCTCCAATAACTTTTTTCTTCATTCTACCTTGGGCATACTGCAAATACTCTTGGATATTTTCCTTGTTTATCTCCCTGATTAAACTTTTCTCATCGTTCATATCCTTAAGCAAACCAGGGATATTCGACAAGATGACCAGTTCCTCTGCTCCCAAAGCACTGGCGATCATTGCAGCCGCTCTGTCACCGTCAACGTTGATCGCTTCATATTCTCGGCTTAGAGCAGGGGGTGTTATCACAGGCATAAAACCGTTTTCCAATAATAATCTGATCAACCCCACATTGACTTCTTCAACTTTGCCGGTGTAATCATCGCGGATGATCTTCTTTTTTCCATTCTCAAAAATAATGATATTTTTTCTCTTACCAACCAACAACCGCCCATCCATACCGCTCAAACCGACTGCATTCACCCCCAATTGCTGCAACTTCTCCACGATCGCTTTATTCATCTTGCCGCAATAGACCATGTTGAAGATTTCCAAGGTTTCTTTATCCGTTCTTCTTGACTCGTGGCCTGATGCTGAGGTTACCATCTTTGGTGGCTTACCCAAGCGGGTTGAAATTTTATTTAATTCGCTTGAGCCCCCGTGTACCAGAATCACATCTTTTTGCCTAGCCAAATCCTGTAAAACCAGGTCGTAATTTATTCTTGCGGCTCCGCCAACCTTTACCACCATCATATCGGATGCAACCCCGGAAATTCTAAACCCATCCTTTCATCGAAACCGAACATCACGTTCATAGCATGGATAGCTTGCCCGGCAGCGCCTTTCATCAGGTTGTCAATTGCTCCTATCACCACCAACCTATTACCATCCAATGCAAATCCAATGTCACAATAATTTGTTCCTGCCAAGATTTTTGGTTCTGGGTAACGATAAATCCCAGTTCTTTCCTTGACGATCCTGATAAATGGCTCCTCGCCGTATTCTTTTCTGTAAGTCTTCCAGATGTCCAATTCTTTTATTCCTTCTTTCAAAAACACATGGCCGGTCATCAGAATTCCTCTGACCATGTCAATTGAAGTGGCTGATAAGTATATTGGTATGCCCAGTTCCTGGGACATTTCTGCAATATGCCTGTGTCCTACTGGTTTATACGACCTGACACAGCCACTTCTTACAGGATGATGCGAGGCCTCAGAAACCTTATTTCCTCCTTCAGACGAGCCACACTTGACCTCGACCACTACAGGCCAGTTCAAGTCCAGCAAATCGTTCTTTAATAATGGATGCAGTGCCAAAATAACCACGGTGGCATTACAACCCGCACTGCTGATATTCTTGGCCTGCCTCATCTCTTCTCTATGTAATTCCACGATTCCATAAACAAATTTATTTAATAAGTCCGGCCTGGGATGTTCTAAATCGTACCATTTTTTATAGTCTTCTGGATTTTTTAATCTGAAATCTGCCGATAGATCGATTAACCTTTCCGAGAAAACACTGAATCTGTCAAAATTCTTCATGAGATTAGCATGCGGCAGTGCTACGAACAAGAGATCCACTTTATCCAATTTTTCAACACCGCAAAATTTCAAATCGGTCTGGCTTCTCAGATTGGGATGGATCGATGATATGGGTTTACCGGCGAACCTTTCTGATGTAACTTTATCAATGTCTATCTTCGGATGTCCTAACAACAATCTCAGTAACTCCCCGCCAACGTACCCGCTGGCTCCAACAATGCTCACTCTCATTTTTTTGCCTCTTTTAAAACATAATCAACGATTTTTGCCGGGATATTCACTCCAGTCACATCAATACTGTTTTTGAATTCCATTGTATAATTGACCTCATTGACCGATAGGCCGTATTCCGTTTCAAACAGATCGACCGCCACCACGCCACCACCAACGGCGTTAGCCGCATTCAATGAAATCTTGGCCAATTCTGGTGTTACTGGACAATCGGATACCTTGCCTCCCCTGGTCGTATTGGTGATCCAATGTTTTGAAGCCCTGTAAATTGCTGCAATGCATTCATCCCCCACAACAAAACTCCTGATATCCCTGCCTGGTTTCTCGATGTATTCCTGTATATAGAAGATTGAATGATGATAACTCCCTAAAATTTGCTTATGTTCTAAAATTGCTTCTGCCGCTTCCTTGTCATTGATCTTTGAAATCAATCGCCCCCAGGAACCAACAGCAGGTTTAATCACACAAGGATAACCTAATCTATCCATTGCATTCAAAGCAGATTCTGGTGTAAAAGCTATAAAACATCTTGGTGTCGGGACATTTGCCTTGATCAATGCCATTGTTGTTTGAAATTTGCTGCCGCAGATTTCAGCCACGCAATATGTGTTTACTGTTTTGAGGCCGTGGTCATTGAAAATTTTCAAGGCGTGCAAAGCCCTGGAATGGTTGATGCATCGTTCAACAACCACATCGTAATCAAAGGTATTTTTGTTGAGTTCAAATACCTGTTCTCTATCATCGATTTTGATTATCTCTACATCTGGTCTTTTCCTTAATTCTTCCAGCAAGAGCTTCTCATCTTTCCGGATAACGGAATGTAAAAAACCTATCCTCATTCTCCCCAATCCTCTTCTTCTTGTGGTGCCGGTTGTATGGTTACGGGATTTAGACGGATTACCTCTAATTCGGTCCCACAGTCCTGACAGCTTATTATTTCATTTACCTCCGTGCCTTCTGCTAAGTTCAATTCTGCACCGCATGTTATACATTCGACCATTTTATTCACCTCAGCATGCTTTTTCTTATTGAATAGAAAAAGTTATATATTAACTTAATGTTACTATAATAACAAATTTTTGGTGGAAGTGTTATGGTTACCGTAAGCCAAATCGTAAAGAAAACCATCGATTCAAGGCCTATGTTACAGGAATCTTTGATCGAAGAAATTGTTAACTTTTCCAATCTTGCTAAAAAACTTAAGCCAAGAATCGAGTCGGAGCTTGAAGAGAAAGTCAAACCATCGGCAATAATCATGGCTCTTCGCAGACATGCAGAAGGGCTTCAGAAAAAGACCATGGTTCAAAAACCCTTTAAATTCAGCCCTGAGATAATAATGAAGACCAATTTGTGTGATGTTTGCGTCGTAAAAACACCATCAGCATTGGAAATGATCGAAACTATTCATAAAATGGTTGATTATGAAAAAGGTGAAACCTTCAATGTTATCCAGGGAAATTATGAGATAACCATCGTTACCTCCCAAAAACATTTGGCTCAATTGAAAAATATCCTAAAAAAGGAAAAAATCTTGAACATCGAAAAAGACCTGGTTTCTTTAACACTCGGGTTGACCAAAGATTTCCTCTACACCCCTGGTATACTCTCTTTCGCCACGCGAAAACTCGCCTGGGAGAATATCAATATCTTCGAGAACATTTCAACCATGACCGAGTTGATCTTCATTATCGCTGAAAAAGATGCTGTCAGAGCCTACAATGCCTTCCAAGAAATGCTTAAGGACTATTCTACGAGGGAAATAACGTGATCTGACTTTCTTGAAGGTTACATTTGAAATTTGGGATTTTTCACTCATCTTCGGCACACCCAAAAATATATAATCCCGTTTTAGTATAATATAAGCCAAATAAATGCCAAATACCATATTTCGGTGATAACGATGAAGGAAAAGATCGAGAAGGTAATCGATGAGCAAATCAGACCAGGACTGCAAATGGACGGCGGAGACATAGAACTTGTGGATGTAGGAGAAGATGGAGTCGTGAAAGTCCGTTTAAAAGGAGCATGCTGCGGTTGCCCAATGTCACAACTCACGCTCACCATGGGTGTGGAAAAAAGACTGAAGGAGATGATTCCTGAGGTAAAAGGCGTCGTTGCGGTGCCGTGAAATTATTTTTTGATTTTTTTCCGATACTACACCAATTTTACTCCAAATCCTAAAAGGACAGTATAGATTATAATTGCACGGGTGCAGCCTGCAAAAAAATTCACAAGAACAAAGCCCTTTAAACTCATTCCCCCCACATTTTTGTTGTAAATGGAGAAGAGATACAAGGGAACGGTATCCACCATTAAGGGAATGCTTAGAATAATATACAAAGCGTAGTAACCATATTTGCCTACAAACTCCTCCATCTTTACCACGAACTTCCCGTATCTTTTGAACCTTTCAGTGCTTTTCTTGACCTTTTCATCCACCTTGAGTCCGATGAAGAATACGAAGTACGAGCCAACGGCCTTGCCTGCTCCCAAGATCAGGATTTTTATCACCGGATGCACGGCCCCCACGAACAATCCTATTTCCACTGGCAGCGGAAGTATAATGGCTGCGAGCACGCAGAATACGAAAAATATAATCGAATACAAGAAAGGGTTGCTGGAAACGTCGTAGAGTACCTGCATCAAATCGTCTATCATTGACAATCCGAAACCTCATGCCTATATTTATTCGTTTGTGGTTATTTTTGGCCTTTCTTTGTTTCTTTATCTTATCAGTGGTTTAGTAAATGTTATAGCATGGCCAATATACCCTATATACGATATTACAATCAACCTCAAGGACTCCGAAAATAATGAATAAAGTTCAATCTATACCCAAAATTTAAATGATATAAAGCCTTTGCAGATGTAGAAGGGTCCATTATACAGCCCGATTCAAAATAGCGAAAATGAGGATGATGAGCATGAGCACGATATTTCCACAATGTCCGCAATGCAATGAAGGAACGCTTCTGCCCTTTTCAAGGGGGCAAGACCTGTTCGAACTCTGGAAATGCAGCAAATGTGGGCATACTATTTACAAGAAATGAAAAACCCGAAAAATCGATAGGCTGATAAGGTTCCGAGACATTATAAGAGGCACATGTCCTTTAAAATTCGCCTAGCTAATGTGGAAGGAGCCAAGAAGGTTTTGCCCACCTACTTCAAGATTTTAGAGGGAAGAAAAACGGCTTCATATCTCAAATGCAAGAGAGTGCCTGTTAACCTGGACCTTGGCAGCAGGGGGGAGCAACTTTGGGAAGAGCACGATTTTATGCTAAAAAAGTTGAGAAATAACGAATTTGCCAAGAGAACAAAAACATCCCTTTTGGATCTGAAACTGAAGCTGGCAAGGCTGATGTTGTTGAACTGTGAATTATGCGAGAGAAAATGCGGTGCGAACAGATTGAAGGGTGAAGAAGGGCATTGTCGTGTACTTCAATCTAAAATCTCCACAGAATTCATACACTGGGGAGAGGAGCCTGAGCTTACGCCTTCCCACACCATATTCTTTGCTGGCTGCACATTCAACTGCGTGTTCTGCCAGAACTGGGACATAAGCCAGAACCCTAAAAGCGGTGATGTGATGTCCCCAAGAAGGATCGCGGAAATCATAGAGAGGCGCAGTGAAACCACGAGAAACACGAACTGGGTGGGAGGCGAACCCACATCGAATCTGCCTTTTATAATAGAGGCCCTAACACATTGCGATGCCAACATACCACAGGTCTGGAACTCCAATATGTATCTTACAGAGAAATCGATGAAACTTCTTGATGGCCTAATAGATGTTTATCTCACAGACTTCAAATACGGTAATAACGAATGTGCAAAAAGGCTCTCAAATGTGAAAAGTTATTGGCTGATTGCATCAAGGAACCACAAGCTCGCAAGAGCCCAGTGCGAGATGATAATAAGGCATTTGGTTCTGCCAGGACATTTTAAGTGCTGCACGAAGCCAGTTCTGGAATGGATAGCCAAGAACCTGGAAAATGTAAGGGTTAACGTGATGGATCAGTACCGCCCTGAGTATAACGCTTATGATTTTGAGGAGTTGACGAGAAGGTTACACAGGGATGAATTTAAACGAGCGCAAAGGCTTGCCCTCGATCTTGGACTGAGTCTTACAGATTGATCCTTACCATCAAAACAAACTAATAAAAATCAGGTATTTTTGATAGTAAAAGCAACATATTTAAATACCACCTAAAAACTCTTAGAGTGTTGGAGAATTTCATGGCCCAAAAACCTTTTTTTAACTTCGACAAAAAAGACATTCCAGAAATGCCTATACAAAACTGGATATTGGCAATGATCCGCGATAAAGGGAAGAGAAGGCCAAGAGATGCTCTCTCTATCATGTATGGGGTTTTCATATTCACTAAAGAACTCTTACCTTCTATTGAACCTGAGTTCGAATATAAATGTACCAGCTGCGGTCCATACAGCGAAAAGGTTGCTTTGGCAATGAAACAGCTTCTCTCTACCAATATGCTGGGAATGAAGGGGAATGGGTCATCGGTACTTGGTGGGAACAGCTATATCCTCACGGAAATTGGGGCTAAGGAGGCAGAAAAAATCGTCCATAAACTTCCGGATGTATTGAAGGATAAGATGGAGTTTATGCACTTTATTACAACCCAGATGGGTCTTACAGGGATGGTACAGTTCATATATTCTATTTATCCTGAGCATGTTTACCTGCATGAAAGGAGGGAGGATATTGTATGATATCATAATCTGGATCGGGGTGGTGATTTTCGTTGCACTTACAATCGCAGCAGTGCTTTTGTACTTTCAGAACGAGAGATTCGACGAAAAGTACAAGAAAAATATCGAAATAATAAGGGCTATAAAAATACGGAAGTTAAGAGACCTCATCATGGGATCTTACGAACAGGAATCACATATTAAGGATAAAAATACAGGGAATAATTTTCCGGTAAACGATGATTTTAAAGAATTGGCAAAGAAGGTTCTTGAATCCAATAAGAACCTCAACAGGATGATGAGGAAATCTGCCGATTTGAAGATGTGGTTCGATTACCTACCAAGATCCAAGGAGTTTCTGGTGAGTGCGGCGCTATGGCTCTTCTTGCTGAGCATTGCAGTTCTGGCATTTTGCCTGGCTCTTTGGGCGGAATTCGAAACCGTCGGGGAGGTACGGTACTCAGGCTATCTGAGCTTTATCTTGATTCTTATGAGCATCAATCTGTTCAAAAACATTTTGAGATACAACTTGGTGACGAAAAACATCAATAAACATATGAATATGATAAGAGATGGGGAGGTTGAAAAGTTCTAGAGTGAACAGAAGGGGGCTTATGTCCTTCATATGGAAATTAACGATCGTCGGCATCTATGCGTATAGTTAATTTACATGTTTCGTGCAATTGACTTATGTTAGATTAATATCAATTGCACTTAAACCCGACAACTTTATCCTTTTGAAAAATGTCCAGTTAGGGCGATTTTTAAAAGGACAAAAGAAACTCTTCTGCCCTTTTTATCCGAAGTATAGTTATGCCTTTCAGTTTTACCCCCTCTGCCACAGAATATTTTTATCGTAGGAGAGTGAAAGAGGAAAAATTAATTTTCGCCAATATAATGTGGAGCCTAATTACTTTGAATATATACCTAAAATGGCAGGATATATGAACAAATTGCCCGAGATTGCCACGTCATAATCTTTATTTATAGTGACAAAGATAATGAAACTAGGTTGTGAGCATAAATGAAACCAAGGATGTATGCAGATAATTCAATCAATCTTAAGTACGGTTATCCACTAATAGAAATAAGGAGTCCAAGGGAGGTTTTAAATGAAGAATAAGGAATTCGATTCTGTGAGCATGATGCGAAAGATAAGAGCAAAACTAAGTGCATTATACGAGGACTCTCAACTTGAAGAAAGGGAAGATCTTTATGAGCGAATACCATACTTTTTACGTATATCTTCTAATTCCCTTTCTTCAATT
>JAZGAR010000301.1:0-2028 GCA_036475875.1 Thermoplasmata archaeon | reverse complement strand
GTTAAAAGACCTGAGGAAATATCAGGATGTTCTGCGAGCAGAGGAATTGGGAGCATTTAACCTGCGCACATTACTTCGTCGCATCCGCAAGCCACAGATTGCAATCCCAGCAGTTAGTATGGTCTTTGCCATCAGCCTTGTGGCTGTCTGGTTTTTCAACCGCCAGGCCAATATCCGCTGGGCCAGACAAGAAGCCCTTCCAGAGATCAAGCAGCTTATTGAAGAAAATTGGCGGGATTTCACTGATCCTTACAGACTTGCGGAAGAGGCAGAAAAATACATTCCAAGAGATCCCAAGCTTGCCGAACTCTTCTCAAAATGTTCCCTTAACATCAACATCAAAACAGAGCCTCCGGGTGCAAAAATTTACATGAAAGAATACAAGGCCCCAGATAGGGAATGGGAATATCTGGGTGTTTCGCCTATCGAAGACATCAGATTACCTATTGGTATCTTAAGGTGGAAAATAGAAAAGGAAGGCTATGAGACAGTTATGGCTGTATCTTCCACATGGGACATAGTTATGAAACCAAAAAATCGATTAGTTCCTTATGACCTCGTGAGAGTGCTAGATGAGAAAGGAAGCATCCCAGAGGGGATGGTGCGAGTACCAGGAGCGAAAACGCCTCTTGGGAAATTGGATGATTTCTTTATAGACAGGGATGAAGCCACGAATAGACAATACAAAGAATTCATAGACAGCGGCGGATACAGAAACAGGGAATACTGGAAACATGAATTTATCAAGGATGGAAGGGTCCTGACATGGGAAGAAGCCATGGCACAGTTTGTGGATCAAACAGATAGGCCCGGCCCTGCCACATGGCAGGCAGGAGATTATCCCGAGGGACAGGATGATTATCCGGTATCAGGCGTTAGTTGGTACGAGGCAGGAGCCTATGCAGAGTTTGTGGGGAAAAGTCTGCCAACAGCATATCATTGGGATACAGCAAGAGGTGAATATACTCCTTTAATCATATATCCTCAACTCGGAGGTTTCGCTGTTTTTGCTCCCTTCAGCAATTTTAAAGGCAAAGGCCCTGTTCCGGTAGGAAGTCTTCCAGGCATAACGTCCTACGGCGCCTATGATATGGCAGGGAATGTGAGAGAATGGTGCTTTAACGAATTCCAGAAAGGAAGATTAATCTCAGGCGGCGCCTGGAACGATAACACCTACATGTTTGGCGAGTGGAGTCAAGCTCCCCCCTTTGATCGTTCTTCTAAGAATGGATTCCGGTGTGCTCTCTATCCTGATCC
Source organism: Thermoplasmata archaeon (assembly GCA_036475875.1). Lineage (GTDB taxonomy): Archaea > Thermoplasmatota > Thermoplasmata. The sequence goes on along the minus strand of JAZGAR010000301.1, from coordinate 771 downwards.
TGAGAAAATCCCCGAATCAGCCTTTCAAATGGCAAAATCTGGTGAAACTATAGATTTTTACAAAGAAAAACCAGTCTCGGACCCTATTTTTCAGGTTTACAAAGAGCAAGTCTCTTACGACAAAACTGATCTCAATGCACGCGTGGAATCAAGGGATGAAAGCTCTGAATATTGGATTCAAGAGAAGATAACCTTTGATGCTGCCTATGGTCGTGAGCGGGTCATAGCCATTCTTTTTCTTCCAAAAAATACGGCGCCCCCCTATCAGACAGTCATTTATTTTCCTGGCGCACAAGCGGTTCCTCGGAATTCGAGCAAAGATATTGTAACCGATTTGGAATTTAATGTTTTCCTTTCTTTTATAGTGAAAAACGGCCGGGCTGCCCTCTATCCAGTCTATAAAGGAACTATGGAACGCAGAACTGATGCTTCAACCCGGGGCAGAACGCTTCAAATTCAAAGGGTGAAAGATTACAAAAGATGCATCGACTATCTGGAGACCCGTCAGGATATAAACAGCGACAAGCTTGCCTATTACGGAATGAGTTGGGGTGGATGGCTCGGAGCGATCTTTCCAGCCGTGGAGGAACGTCTCAAAGCAAGCGTCTTATTAGCAGGAGGCCTTAAGTGGCTTAAACCTCCAGCAGCAAATCCAATTAATTACGTTACCCGAGTGAAAATTCCAACCTTGATGATAAACGGTAAATACGACACGCTCTTCCTTTATGAGAGATCAATAAAGCCTCTGTTTGACCTTTTAGGAACTCCGGA
>JAZGAR010000300.1:0-2332 GCA_036475875.1 Thermoplasmata archaeon | reverse complement strand
CCGGATTTGAGGATGTGGCCTACGTCAAGGAGAAGGGCATCGATTTAAAGAATCTTTCCTCTCCCAAAACACTGTTTGAAGGTAGTGCAAGGGAGGCAGTAAAGCTCTTCCCAAAAAATGTCAACGTTGCCGCCACGGTCAGCCTTGCGGGCATAGGTTTTGAAAGGACGAAGGTAAAGATCATTGCTGATCCGCAAACGAATCGGAATCATCATAGGATAGAGGTCAAAGGAGAGTTCGGGACCATGGTTACAGAGGTTAACAACATCCCATTTGAAAAGAACCCGAAAACCAGTCGGATAGCGGCACAGTCGGCGATCGCTGCCTTAAAGAAGATTGTGAGCACTTATTGGGTAGGGGTCTGAGAACTGGGGGAGAAGAATTCAATCGCCGCTTTTCATCTGCTTCATGAGTATGGCACGAGTATCCCTGCTCAGGATGGTATCGTTCTTTTTGAGCTCCTCTTCCAGCTCCTCGATTTTCATCTGGTTATCCAAAAATACGATATGATAGCTTGGTATGTCCTCTATCTGAAGAATAGCTACTTTGGTATCATCCTTCACCTCTATACCCTTCTGTTGGGCCTGAAAATGGACGAAGGGGATGATGTCTTTAGAGACTGCTGATACTTTGGTTACCGCGACCAATCTTGCTATATAAGACATATTAAGACCTTACAAAAATAAAAGATCAGGAGGGCAGTTTCACAGGTGTTGCGTGCATATCGAAGCCGAGCTTCTTTTCATCCACTCCTAAAGCCAACCCGTAAAGCTGCGAAAGGTGCAAAACAGGTATTTTGTTCTTCCATTCCAGATCCTTTTGGCCCCTGTCATATTGGAGATGACAGAACGGACAGGGATTCACTATGATATTTGCCCCTGCCTTTTCGATGTTCTCCAACTTCTGTTTCGTCATGCTCAATGCCAGGTCAGGAACTCTCGCCCTAACACCACCTCCCGCGCCACAGCACAGGTTCTTGTCCATGTAATCCACACTCTTTGCACCAGTGGCTTCCACGAGTTTATCCAAGATAGTGGGTCTTTCAGAATCCTCTATGCCCTTCAACTTGTGGGGCTTCAAGAAATGGCAGCCGTAGTGCACAGCCACCTTCAATTTGTCCTGCTGGTTCTTCACCTTGGAAGCGATCTTTTCCACACCGACCTCTTTCATTAGAACGTCAACGAAATGTCTCACCTTTGTCTTTCCCTCGTACTTCATTCCGATCTCGGCAAGGTTCTTGTTGATCTCTTCCCTCTTCTTCTCATCGTGAAGCATATGCGCAGCCTCGAACAAAGAGCCGTAACAGCCGTTGCATATGACGAGTATGTCGTTGCCGTTCTTCTCGGCAATGGCCAAGTTTCTCGCACCGATAGTCAGCCAAGTGTTCTTGTGAAAGGAGCGTGTCACACCTGGTGCGGGACAGCATGATGCACCGTCCAGCTCAGCGAACTCCACCCCCAAAACCTTCAGAATCTCCCTTGTGGCGCTCTCAATGCCTGGATAGCGATTAGGAGCAACGCAGCCTAAGAACAATGCATAGGTCATTTGCCTCCACCTCCTATGAGCTTGTCGAATCCAGTCTTTTTGATCAATTTCTGCACCTCTTCCAAAGCCTTCTTATTGGACAATGTTGTGGGAGGAACTTCGCTCAGCCCCACGGACTTTCTCTTCTCCCTGTATTCGGGGCTCAAAGGCACCAAATGACCTGTTTTTATCAGATAACTAGCGCCTTTCCTATGAGTTTCGTCCATATAGCCTTCGCGCACGGCCATGTTCCTCAATGTAAGTATGATATCAGGGATTTCCACGCCTCTTGGGCAGCGCTCGTGGCATGTGTAACACGTTGTGCAGAACCACAGATCATCTGTTGGCAGGATATCCTCCTTGAACCCGAGCTGGGCCCTTCTTATCACCTTTCTGACTCGAAACGCTGTCAGCCTGCCTGACGGGCAACTGCCTGTGCATGTACCGCACTGAAAACAAAGGTTCAAAGTGTCTGCTCCCTCTGCTATCACTTGATTGGTAAATTCGGGATTCGGTTGTTTTGGTTCCTTAGCTTTTTCAGCCATTATTCTCACCAGACCTCTGAAATACCTCCTCCTTTATATACTTTCTCAAAATTTTTAGTTTGTATTACCGTTTAGGGTAATGCCATAATGACATCCCAGCTTAACTCGCAACAGAGAAACAATTAATAACCAAGTTTCATTAACACTCGAACAAAGGTGATTTCCATGGTCTACGGAGGTTACAGGTACATAGAGCTTGACTACGAGCCGGATATCGAGAATGACATCATCGTCTGGCACTGGGTAAAAGGAATAATGCCTAT